>JABDDY010000007.1 GCA_013287365.1 Chlamydiota bacterium | reverse complement strand
AAAATATGGGAAAACGCCATCGCAAATCGCGATCAGATGGATCGTGCAGCATGGATGCATCCCACTTCCAGCCAGCAAAAACGAAAAACATATAGGTGAAAACATCGATATCAATGACTTTACTCTTTCTAAGGAAGAAATGTCTCAAATCGACCAAAAGGCGAAGCTGGGAGAGCGCGAACGATTTACTCAATGGACAATTGGCTTTGAGGATGAGTTTGATTTTTCTTATGAAGAATGCTGGCCAAAAGAGGAGAAAAACTCTCAAGTTTAGAGAATTTGATTTGCGAGACAAGCAGCCCAGAGTGTCGTATCGCTGATACGACGATTGACTTGGACCCATTTCATTGCATTAATTCCCCTCTAAAATCTGCGCGACTCATCTTCTACAACGAGGTAAAATTTTTCGATCAATTTTAGATTTTCCCTTTGGCTGCGTAAGATGCGTGAGCATGGCTTGCGTGATTGGAATGATACACATTTACACGAGCCTTTCTAGACTTAGGTGTAGACTTAACAATAATATCTACATCTTTTCCCAATTCGGTGAGAAATTTCATTAAACGGCCCACCGAATATCCTCTGAAACGCCCTCTTAACAGCTCAGATAGTTTTGGTTGTGAAATACCCAGTATTTTAGCAGCAGCAGTTTGAGTTAGGTTTTTACATTTAATCGTTTTACTAATTTCTATTATGAGATTAGCTTTTGTTTTCATCTCATCTGGCTCTTTATAACCCAAATCATCATAGACGCTACCGAAGCTTATTTTTACTTTCTTATTTTTACTCATGATTCTCCTCTTGAGACGTCAGCCACTTCTTATATTCTCTTTCTGCAAGCTTAAATCGACTATTAATTAAATCCACATCTTGCTTGGGGGTTTCTATCCCTTGCTTTGACTTCTTTTGAAAGACATGCAGTACAGCAACCGCTTTTTCAAATTTTACTGTATAAACAGCACGATAAGTCTCGCCCAAATTTCTCTCAACTATCTCCAAGACCGAAGCGCCCTTAAACCCTTTAAAAGGCTTGGCTTTGTCACTTTTTTCTCCTATTTGAGCCTGATGAAGAGCGAATCCAATTTCATCCTTCACAGGTTCTGGCAAAGAACAAAGATCCTTGTGAGTCGATCCAACCCACACAATCGGTTTAACACCCACACCAACCTATCCCCATTCCCTGATTATCCCCTAAATTGGTAATAATATGCAATCTGGGGATAAAAAATCTTTGCGGCATGGCGGCTTTGCGCCTCTGCGTTTCATTTTCTGTAATTTGCATAATATTTTTTAATTTACAAAAAAGAAGACTTTATTTATACTTTGAACCATTCGTTTATATAAGGAGTAAAATACTATGTCTTCTTTTATTGAAGCGTTAAAATCATTACCAATAGATGCGTTGGGATTGATTTATCAAGCAATGGGAGTTAAAAATTTAATTCACTTTAAACGATCTTCAAAAATTACTTATGAACTCGTCTCCCCTCATTTCATCGGTATAGCACTTGCGCACCAATCCTATTCCCTACCCAACAAGCAACTCATCTCACAAGCCTTTCGCTTTCTATATCCACTTGAGGAGAATCAGCTCTTGGCATCAGACAGCAAAGAAATAGGAAGAGGATTTTTTAGTCAAACAAACGAAGTTTGGCAAATAGACACTGCCCTACGCGCATGCCACTCCGTGAAATTAGTCAATGCACTCGCTGAGCATATCACTCTTTTTATGATTATCAATCCAAAATCAGAATGCGAAATAAACTTATGGAACAACTCAAAATCCACAGATATTTTAGCTCGAATGACTGTCTTAAGGGAATTGTACTTTAGCTACTATGATTTTTCTCTTACAGCAAACCCGATGCCACTAGAAAATTTTGGTTTTTTACATAAGATCACCTCTTTAACAAACCTTCACCTTTGTCTACACAGTATTCATGTACAAGGAGACGTAGATTTTAGTTTTTTGTCTAATATGCAGGCGCTCTCTTGTCTTACCCTAGAGCATGATTCTCAGATTTCAATAAACCATCTATTATCAAATAGTTTTTATTTAACTAAATTAACAAATTTGAAAATTATAAATAATTGCACTGATGATTATAAAATAACATCTGATTTGTTGCGTAACCTTCCTGCAAGCTTAGAAAGTTTCCACACACAGTGGATTGGCTTTGAGGAAATTACACTTAAAACTCTTAGAGGATTCTCTTCCTTAACTACACTACACCTTTTTGGTGCAAATATTTCTGGGAATCACTTTGCTCCGACACTCAGAAAACTAAAAAAATTAAATAGTTTAGCACTGAAATGCTTCTTCTTGGAAAAAGCCACACCCTTTATTCAAGCGATCAAATCCCTCACTACGATCACTGAGCTCACGATCATTGCGGATCATCCAGCTAATGGAAATTATATTTCTTCTGAAAAAGAATTCAAAGAAAGCCTTCCTGCATGTAAGGTCTCTTGTTATTATTTCAGGCAAGAATGGTCGGAAGAAGAGATCCGCAACAAGATTCAATGGCTGAAAAATCAAGCTGCGGAAGAGGCGAAAAACTCTTAACGCTTAGAGAACTGGAACCGTTTGCGAGCGCCCGCGCGACCATATTTCTTTCTTTCGCGCTTGCGTGGATCCCTCGTCAAGAAGCCAACTTCTTTGAGCTCTACTCTGCGCGACTCATCTTCTACAACGAGCGCGCGCGAAATGCCAAGGCGTGCTGCCACGGCCTGAGCGTGGATACCACCACCCTTCATGCGAATCAAGATGTTGAAACGATCTTTTAGCTCAAACTTTTCCAGCGGGGCGAGAACTTCTTGTCGCTGGAAAGAATCGGGGAAATATTCCTCAAAAGGACGGCCATTGACATCGATCTTGCCATCGCCCGCACGCAGGCGCACCGCAGCTACTGCCGTTTTTCTTCTTCCTGTACCTGTAAACTCTTTCATTTTTACCATAGTCAAACTCGCTTAAATAGTGACCGCAATCGGCTGTTGTGCCTCTAGGCCATGATTCTCACCTGCAAAGATGCGCAGTTTTTTCACTTGCGCCTCCGCAAGGCGTGTCTTGGGCATCATTCCTTTGATCGCGCGGCGGATGATCTCTTCAGGATGCCGCGCTTTCATCGTGCGATAGGTAATCTCGCGCATTCCGCTCATCGCCCCTGTATGGTGACGATAGATCTTCTGCGCCTCTTTTGCACCTGTCACTTCAATCTTCTCTGCATGAATGATGATGACGCCATCACCTGTATCGACGTGAGGAGTGAAATTGGGCTTGTGCTTACCACGTAGGATTTTCACAACCTCTGAAGCGAGCCGTCCCAGAGTTTTGCCAGAGGCATCGATCAGAAACCAGACGCGAGCGGCGCCCGCCTCTTCTTTCGTAAGGAGAATCGTATTTTGCTTTCTATTCATTGGCTTGTTGCCCAGTTACTTTAAGACAGGCACTAGGGTACAGCTTTTTCGAATTTCTTGGCAATGGTTCCTTGAAGCTCTTGTTTTAAAATAAAAATTGCAGTTTCTGAAATTTTGAACTGTTCAATATTGCCTGAACCGTGCATCCTGCTAGGCTTGTGTCCTCGTAGCTCAGGGGATAGAGCGGTTGCCTCCTAAGCAACAGGTCGCGCGTTCAACTCGCGCCGAGGACGAATTTTTTCAAAACAAACTCATCAACCCCCTCCGCTACTGCCCTTGCAAACTTCTCTAAGTAGGCAGGGGTAGTCAGCAGGGTTCTCTCTTTGCTGTTAGTCAAAAAGCCCCCTTCGATCAGGACAGCGGGCATTTTGGTCGTTTCGCGGATCACGTGGAAATTGCCGCGCTTGACCCCTCGCGAGTGACAAAAAGTTGTCCCCGTAATGGTTCTGATAAGGGTGGTCGCAAGACAACGAGAGAGTTCGATACGAGCAGCATCCCCTTTCCCATAATAGTAAATTTCTAGGCCGTGAGCATCGCCGCTTTTAGAAGAGTTATAGTGGAGACTGACAAAGAGATCGCCAGAGCGCCGGCTGGCTACCTCTGTGCGGCTGGCAAGTGAGATGTAGAGATCGCGCGCGCGCGTCAAAACCACGGTGTGGCCAAGTGCCTCTAGCTCTTTTTTAACAAGGTAGGCGGTACGCAGGGTAAGCTTCTTTTCAAAGACATTGCCAATACGCGCCCCTTCGTCTTTCCCTCCATGGCCAGGGTCTAGGATGATCCGCGCCGCTTGTAGGGAAAGAGAAAAAAGGCAAAAGAAGAGGAAAAGGAGCTTTTTCATCTTTTTTTTGCGAGCTCATTTGCGACGGCAAAATCGTCAAATACAAGGGTTTCATGAGCAAAGATCTGCACCTTCTCATGCCCCTTACCCGCGATCAAGACAATATCTCCTGGTTCTGCAAAATACAAGGCTTTTTCAATTGCCTTATAGCGATCGAGCTCAATTAATGGCCGGCTTTGCATTCCCCGTGCCACTTCCTCAGCTATAAGGAGAGGGTCTTCACTGCGCGGATTATCGCTTGTCAAAATGGGAAGGTCGGACAGACTCTCCACAATCCGTCCCATTTGGGGCCGCTTGGTTCTATCTCGATTTCCGCCGCAGCCAAAGACAGTGATGATGCGTCTTGTTTTGAGCTGGTTTAAAGTCGTTAAAACATTGTGGAGAGCGTCCGGGCTATGAGCATAGTCGACAAAAATAGAAATGGCCAAAGAGTTTGGCACAGGACACATTCTTCCAGGGGGGGCCGCGCAATCTTCCAGGTAATGGATCGACTCTTCAAGAGAAAGATCAAAGGTTAGTCCAACACCAAGAGCTCCGAGCAAATTGTAGACGTTGAATTTGCCGATGAGGCGTGAGGCAATCGAGGCGCGCTGATTGCCAAACTGCACATCAAAGCGCAGGCCCTGGGAAGAAAGTTCAATACCGCTTGCTTGCAAAAGAGCCTTTTGCCCCGTGCCATAGGTGAGAATTTTGGCACTGCAATGAAAGAAGGGAGCCCAAGGATCATCGGCATTTAGAATTGCACTCTGATGAGGACACAGCCCTGAGAAGAGCTTGCGTTTGGCCTTCGCATAGGTCTCCATGGTTCCATGGTAATCGAGATGATCCTGCGTGAGGTTTGTAAATACAGCTGCCTGAAATTCAAGGCCTCTTACCCTGCCCTGGTCGAGTCCATGTGAGGCCACTTCCATCACAGCAGCTCTTTGGCCACTTTGCTGCATCTGGCTCAAGTGTTTACGAAGTGTGAGAAAATCGGGGGTAGTGAGCCTTGAGGGGGTGTTTTGATCGCCTATAATCGTCTCAATCCCTCCAATGAGTCCACAAGAGATGCCAGCTCTTTCTAGTAGGTGTTTGACCAGATAACTGGTCGTCGTTTTGCCGTTTGTGCCCGTAATGCCAATGAGGCTAAAGGTGTTTGTCGCTCTGCCATAAAGGGAAAGAGCGAGCTTTTCTTCGGCCTGCTTGAGATCGGGATGGATGAGCTGGAGAGTAGGAAGGTGCAGATAGAGACTTTCTGAGACAATACCAACAGCCCCTTTGGAAAGCGCTTCTAGAATATGGCTCTCTAACCCCTTTTGCCTTGCGACAAAGAGGTCTCCCGGAAGAACTTCCTGACTGTGCGCGCAGATTCCCGTGATCTCCACGTTGTGGAAAAAGTGGACAACAAGTTCAGGGATTTGATCGAGAAGAACTCCAAGCCTCATTTAGAACCATTCCAAAAATCGTAGAGTTTTTTAAGCTGCTCCATTTCTGACTTCCAGACCTCCTTTCCAGGGGGGTCATCGGGCTCCTCCCCTAAAAAATGGAGCACGCGCTCTCCAATGCGACTAAAGGCAGGAGCGGCGCAATTGCCCCCCATCTGATTGAATCCAAATCCAGGGATGAATTTGTTTGCCGGTTCGTCCATCACAACAAGGAGCACAAAGCGAGGGTGCTCCACTGGCGCAAACCCGATGAAGGTGGAGATGTTGATTGTTTTTGAATAGGCGCCATTAATGATCTTTTCCGCTGTGGAGGTTTTGCCCGCTTCCGTATAGCCTGGAATATCTCCTTTTCTCGCCGATCCCCCCGGTCTTGTCACAAATTTCATCCCTTTTACAACCTCTCGACAAATGGACTGATCGATCAGACGCTTTGGCGGCTTTTTGGCAAGCTTGCGCGAGAGATCGTAGATCACCTTATCCCCACGCACCACTTTCTCAATGACCGTTGGTTTCACATCATAGCCACCATTTGCAATGATCGCAAAGCTTCTGACCATCTGGATGCTATTGACAAGGACAGTATGGCCCATGGCCAGGCAAGAGGGTGTTGAAAGCGACCAGATCGGCTTGCCATTTGGATGGAGTTTACCAGGGGTAGGGACAAGTCCTGGACTTTCACCAGAGAGCTCAATCCCCGTTTTCTTCCCAAAGCCAAAAACCTCGTGCAAGGCTGCGCGATACCAGTCACCGCCAAGTCTATTCATGACCCGTTCGATCATTTTAGCCATGTAGACATTCGAGGATTTTTGAAGCGCCATATACATGTTGAGGAAGGCGTGATTTTTTCGAAGATCCTTCAAAGGTTTGCTGCGCCCAGGGAAAAGGCAGGGCATGGTAGGGACTTTTTCCTCTAAATGAAAAAGAGGGGGCTTTCCCTGCGCTTGGAGGGTCGCATTTGCCATCATTGCAACCACCATAGTGACGGCTTTGAAGGTCGAGCCTGGCTCGTAAGGATCTGTGATCGCTTTCACTTTGGTATGTTCTAAAAGAAGGGGGTCATTGAAAAAGCGGGCGTAATCCTTAGGATAAAAGAAGGGATACTGAGCAAGCGCCCAAATCTCCCCGGTATAAGGATCCATCAAAACGGCCCAGCCATTTTTGGCCTCGCACTGGATCACCTGCTTCTCAATCTCCTCCTCGACAATGGCCTGCAAGCAGTGGTTGATGGTGAGGGTGACATCCGCTCCCGGCTCCGGTGCTGCGATCAAATGGCCCATTTCCATCTGATGAGAAGGAGAGCGATAGAAAATGCGCTCGCCAGGCTTTCCCTGGAGGTAGTCATCGAGCATCATCTCGAGACCTCCTGTCGGAATGGTTAGTCCCGTTTTTTCATCGCGCTGCTCGCGCACGGTGTGGAGCAGCTGTCCAAGGAGCTTGCCAAAGGGGTAACATCTGCGAAAGTCTTGGACAAAATAGAGAGCATTTCGCGGCAACTTGTGAGAGAGCGCAAAGCCGCTCCACCAGGCTTGGATCTTTTCTTTCAGCTCAGCGCTGAGCCAAAGAGCCACTCTGCGGCTACGCGATTTTCTCTCAAACTGAGCGAAGAGTTTTTCGAGCGCGGAAGTCTCTTTCAACTGCAAAAAAGTGGCAAGCTCTTTTGCAATGGGGGTGCGTTCTTTTTCTGGAATGCTTTGGGGATCAATATAGAGGTGAAAATAGGCCAGATCGAAGACAAAGGCAACCCTCTCTTGAGGATGGCTCTTCTGTAGCTGTGTATTGGAAAAGAAACGACCACGGGAAGCCGGCTCTTTGACCCTAATCTGATGCTGGGCGCTTGCTTTGCCAAGCCATTTCTCATGCTCGACCACTTGAATGCGAAAAAACTGCAGAATGAGAAGCCCAAAGAGAGCGAGCAGAAAGAGGGCTATGCCAAGTAGTCGCGTGAGCGGGTAGGAAATTTTAGACATGAGAGGAACTGTTATTTAGAATTGGTTACAGCAGCAATCGTAATCGCAGAGTGGCCCTTGGCCGCAGGGATCTTGAGATCTGCAACTCTGGCTAAAGCTACTGCCTGTTTAAGGGTCACCACCTCTTTGAGCAAGGGGAATTTTAGGTGGGAAAACTCCTTGCTACTTGCAAGGCGCATCAGGTGTTGGGGACTTTCAAATTCCTGAATCGCATAGACAAGGCGCATGTTCTCTTCCTCAGCAGCTTTAAGCGTACGCGTTAGTTTGGGCACTTCAATGCGCAGTTTCATCACCGCATTGTGTTTGCCCACATAGGAATAGAGGCAAAGACCAAAACAGAGCAAACAGAGACAAACGGCTAAGAAAATAGACTTCATAATTTTGTCGCAAATCGCAGTTTCGCACTTCGCGCCCTGGGATTGGATCTCACTTCCTGCAGACTTGGGGCTTGCGGCTTTTTGGTCAAAAGCTCGAGCACAGGCTGCGCAGAATTTAGGCTCCTTTCACGTTTTACAGGGCGCGCTGCGGCTTCCTTGAAAAAATTCTTCACAATTACATCTTCCAATCGATGGAAACTCATCACTCCAATTCTTCCTCCCTCTCGCAAAAAGGAGATCGCCTTTGGCAAAGCGCCTTGGATCGCATCGAGCTCGCGGTTGACGCAGATGCGCAGCGCCTGGAAAATGAGCGTAGCGGGATGGAGCTTCTTTTTAATTCCCTTGCCAAGGGAGGTGGCGAGAAGATCGGCGAGCTGTTTTGTCGTTTCAATGGAGACTTTTTTGCGCGTCTCTACAATGGTTTTTGCCGCCTGTCTCCAGCGCTTTTCCTCGCCATATTCTCTAAAAATGGTCTCGAGTTTTTCTTGCGACCACTCATTGACGATCTGACGAGCGGTTAAAGACTCATCTGGATTCATGCGCATATCCAGCGGTCCCTCTTTGGAAAAACTAAACCCTTTTTCTCCCTGATCAAACTGCATAGAAGAGACTCCTAAATCAAAAAAAAACCATCTACTTTTTGGATCCCGCGCCGGGCCAGCTGCTCATTTAGATGAAGGAAGTTGTCATGGACAAAATCGATCTTCCTTTTCCACGGAAAAAGCCTTTTCTCGGCGATCTCTAGAGCTTGCGGGTCGCGATCACAGGCGATATAGCGCTCAATCTCGGGATGAGCTTTCAAAATCTCAGCGGCATGCCCTCCCGCTCCGAGCGTTCCTTCGTAAAAGACGCGAAGGGCAACATCTTGAAACGCCTTCAAGACCTCTTCAACCATAATGGGCTTATGAGGCTCTGTCTTATTCAAGGTTTGCTGGCTCATTTTCCTCCTCTAAAAGCGCAAAGGCTTCTTCTGCCATCTTGGCTAGATCACACTCAGGGTCTTTGCCACTTAAAACAGCGGCAAGCTGAGCGTCATAGCCTTCTTTCGGCCAAATCTCAATCTTGTTTAGCACTCCTGCGATGATGATCTCGGTCTTAATCCCCACTGCTTTTTTCAAAAGAGGGGGGAGCACAACACGGCCGATCTTGTCGCAGTTGGAGCGATGGAGCGTGGAAAAAAAGAGAGTGAAAAACTTCTGGTACCTGCCCACATGCTGCTTGGCCTCAAACCGGCTAACGATCTTCTCAATGTCACTTTGTCTGTAAATAGCAAGCGAGCCTCCGAGGCCGAGCGCGATGCTAAATTCAAGCGCCCCATTTTCCACAAGGCCATAGCGCATCGACTGCGGAAGAACAAAGCGGTTCTTCTCATCGAGTTTTGCTGCTACTGATCCACTGAAGAAGAAGCGACTCATCTCATTCCCACCACTTCCCACACTTTAGCAATCCAGCCTCGTTCAACGCAATGCTTTTTGATTTGGAAGGGTCTAAGTGATTGATCAGCAGAAAATTACATATGTGGAAATGGGTGGAATTAAAATAAATTCTTGATCTTTTTGACCAGCCAAGATACCTATGGAATCATGGCAAGAACAATCGACAATCTCGGCATTGAACCCTCGACGCGCTACGCGGAGGATCAGGCGACATTTGACAAATCGCTCGTCAGAGACACGCGCGTTCAGCTAGATGCAAAAATCGATGTCACGGAAATCTCCTATACCTCAGAGATCGATCAGCTCTTTGAGCTAGAAAAGCGCCATGGCTCCTGGAGCCAATTTGTGGCCCCCGAAGGGTACTACCAGCAACAGGGAAAGCTCTTTACCAACCTTGTCGTCCCAGCTCTTGGCACTTTGGACAAGAGAGAGGGACAGCTGCAGAAGATCAGCCAAATGGAAATGGGTGGGAATGAGCACTTTTCTTACGAGAAGCAGATCTTGATCAACCTCTTTAAAAACCTGCAGACCCTCGATGAATCTCTCATTGACATCAATGACAATAGAGCCCAATATCAGAAGGGGTAAGGCAACATAATGGACTGGTTACAAGTTTTAGGTTGGGGAAAGGAACAGACGGAGGATTTGCGCTTTGTCGGGTATTCCTACCTCAAACAAGGCAAGTATGAAATTGCGCTGACTTTTTTCGAGGCGCTTGTCGTCTTAAACCCGCAAAACGGCTACGACCTACAGACTTTAGGGGCGCTCTACCTTGAGCTCGGCCGCAATCTCTTAGCTCTTACCTACATTGAGCGCGCGCTCAAAGTAGATCCCACCCATTTCCCTACTTTGCTCAATCGAGCAAAAGCTCTCTTCGTTTTGGGCTACCGCAAACAGGCGCTCGCCCAAGCTAAAAATCTGCAGCAAAGCCCCGATCCCTCCATCGCAGGCGGAGCAAGCGCTCTTCTACTGGCCTACTCCTAAAAAGGGCGTCCAGACTTGTCAATCAGCATTTGGCTGGTCATTTCTCTGGTTATGCACTTTTCAGCCCTTCGAAATCATCGATGATTATTGGTCCAATTTTTTCATTTTTATTTTTTGAGAGCATCTCAGGATTGATCTTATGATATAAGTTGCGAAAGTCTTTATCCTTTGCCTTTAGATGATCAAATATATACAAGCGAATGCAAACATCTGTAGATAGATTAGCGTGCGTTGTTCGATTCTCCCATTTAACAACAGCGACATGAGAAACTCCAAAAATTTTTCCAAAGTCTGTTTTAGACATATTGAGAAATTTTCTGATGAACCTAAGCTCATCTCCAGTCAATGGAACTGGTTTTCGAATGAGAGCTTCTAAAACGACCAATTGTAACTTACTAAAATTGATATCCAGAACCCACTCTCCAAGAATTTTTCTCATTGGGACATCGATGAGTTTTATTGGGAATCCAAGTCCTTCAAAAATGAATGTTTTTGTTTTAGTGTCTTTCATGATTTTCCTCTGAGCACCAATCGTAACATAGTTACGGATTTTGTGTGGAGGGGGAAAATCCTATTTCCCTGGGAATAAATAAGTTAAAGCACAAAAAGCAGGAAGACTTTTCGGCTACCTCACAACCTATACGTCTATTTTTTTATGGAATCAGAGCTAAGCGATATTATCGGATTTCCTGTAGGGCTGAAGACCCCCAACGATTTAAGCCCTTATTCTCGAGACGATGTTTTAACTAGAGCAAAGATCATCTATGGAACCTCAATACACACCTCGATGCTTGTCACTAAAAATTCCTAGCCAAAAAGCCTCCGCCTCTTGTACAATGGTTCTTTAATTATAGAAGTTTTTCAATGGAAAAACCTTACCTATGCCCAACAAAAAGCCGTTAAAACAATCAATTCTTAACCAGTGTCTTTTTGGAGATTAAAAGATGAAGAGAAAGAGCCTGTTTCTTCTCGCTATTAGCTTTGCTTCCTCATGGGGTTTTTGCGATGGAACCACAAGCCAAGCAACTGAAATCCAAGAAGTAGAGATGAATCACACCATAGAACGTCAAAACAAGAAGTTTTTCATTGGACTTGAGCTCAGAACCAATAACGAAGACTGTTCTTCTGCTATGCCTTCTCACAAAGAAAAATTCTTTAGGGAAAATATTCTCGCGAAAATCCCAAACAAAATCAACGGTAACATCCTCGCTCTATATACCAACTATGAGGGGGATTATACGAAGCCCTATTCATGGATTCTTGGGTGTGAGGTATCGAGTTTGGATGAAGTCCCCGAAGGGCTGGTGGGTAAAGTAATCCCTGAATCCACTTATGCTGTTTTTACCACTCAAGGAGGGTTTCCGCAAGGACTGATTGCTGCATGGCAAGCAGTGTGGAAATCCGATCTTCACCGTTCCTATACAAGCGATTTCGAAGTTTACCGTTCTGATTTTGACCCGCAAAAAAATCCACAAGTAAAGGTCTATATTGCGATAGATCGTTGATCCAGAAGAATTAGGAGACTCACCATGTTAGCACAGCAATACTGGAACGATATAGGAGCAAAAAAGGTCTTTGAGGATCCCATCTATTTGGAAAAGCTCTCTCCATTTTTGTCACCAACGGCTCAAATTGTTGAATATGGTTGTGGTTACGGCCGAATGATGCGCATCTTAAAGTCTGCAGGATATCATAATCTTATTGGTTTCGACTTTGCCCCCAATATGATTACAAGGGGACTGAGCGAAAACCCTGATCTGGACCTGAGGTTATTAGAAAAAGCGGGGGCAATTCCCTGCGATAATGGATCTGTTGATGCTCTTGTGATGTCGACCGTACTTTGCTGTATAACCAATGGAGAAGAACTAGATGCCCTGATCGATGAAATCAGACGCGTTCTTAAACCGAAGGGAACGCTATACATAACCGATTTTCTGATATGTGAGCATCCCCGATATCAGGAAAAGTATGCATCGGGACTACAGCGATTCGGAATATGGGGAGTCTACACCACAAATGAAAATCTAACCGTCCGCCACTACACCACTGCAGTCCTTATGGATCTATTGAGGGCGTTCGACATTCAATGGTTTGAGCAATTTGACTTTAAAACGATGAACCAAAATCCGGCGCGAACCTTCCATTGCATTGCTAAAACGTAGTGGGCCACATTTTGTCTGACAAAGTTTGGCCCACTACACTAAAGTCCAGTGAGACAAAGCATTAGGAAAATCGTTGCCAGGTTAGGCTGCGGCTGTCCATAATGGCGACAACCTCGCATCTCATCAACCGATCCCTATGCAGCAGACAAAAACAGCCATCCAATGTTGGGAAGAATTTCTCCTTTTTGCCAAAAGCTCCTGCTCTCCTGCTGAATTTGAGAATTGGATCGCCTCCATCGAGGCTTCTAAGGAGTCTCTAGAAGAGCTCGTTCTCTTTGTTCCCAACATCTTTGTCCAAAACTACCTTCTCGAAAATTACAAAAACGAACTCTTCACCTTCATCCCCACAAAAACTAATGGGGAGCTTTTTTTGCGCTTTGTCATTGCAGAGCCAAGAGGACCCAAACCCCTCACGCCGAAGCCCGCTCCAGAACCTCCTAAAACCGAATCTGCGCTCCCACAGCTCAATCCCCTTTACCTCTTCGAGAACTTCATCGAGGGATCGACCAACCAATTTGTCAAATCAGCCGCTCTTGGAGTGGCAGCAAAACCGGGACGCAGCTACAACCCTCTTTTCATACATGGCGGGGTAGGTCTTGGAAAAACGCACCTTCTCCATGCTATTTGCCACTTTGTGCACTCCCACCACAAACGGCTCAAGATCCAGCTCATCACTGCAGAGGGGTTCATCAACGACCTCGTTGACCATTTGCGTAGCAAATCAACCGACAAGATGAAGCGTTTCTACCGCTCTTTAGATGTTCTGCTCATCGATGACATCCAGTTCCTCCAAAATCGACTGAACTTTGAGGAGGAGTTTTGCAACACCTTCGAAGCGCTCATTCATCAGAACAAGCAGATTGTCATCACAAGCGATAAGCCCCCGAGCGACCTAAAACTCTCTGAGCGCATGGTCGCCAGAATGCAGTGTGGCCTTGTCGCAAGCGTGGGTGTTCCCGAGCTTGAGACGCGCGTTGCCATTTTGCAGCACAAAGCTGAACAAAAGGGGCTGCGGCTTCCCTCTAAAGCGGCCTTTTTCATTGCGGAGAGGATTTTCAATAACGTGCGCCAGCTCGAAGGGGCGTTGAATCGACTGGCGGCTCACAGCCGGATGCTCGGGCTTGCCATCAATGAAGAAACGGTGGAAAAAGCACTCGGCGACTTCTTCCTCCCCGCTCCCATGAAAAAACGGGTGAGTATCGACGCTATTTTGAAAAACGTCTCAGCGATGTTCGATGTCAGCACAAGTGATCTCTGTAGCACCTCGCGCTGTAAACACATTGCACTTCCCCGCCAGATCGCCATGTACCTTGCCAAAGAGCTCATCAATGAGTCTCTCATCAAACTCGGCGCCTCCTTCGGCGGCAAAACCCACTCTACTCTTCTGCACGCCTGGAAGAAGATTTCCGATCTTTGCAACAAAGACGAGAAGTGGCGCCGTCAGATCGAACTGGCGCGTCGCAATCTGGAGAATTAATAGACCTCTTGCATAATCTGCTTTACCTGGAAAAATCGATGATTTTTTCAATTTTTTGATCCTCTGCTGCGAGACATACTTTAACAAGTAGACGACGCAGCAGAGGATCAAAAGATTGGAAAAAGGGCGATGTTAACAGGTAAATGAGATTATGCAAGAGGTCTAATCTTGTGCGAGAAAGGCAAGGCCATAAATGGCTGCGGGAGCGCTCTCTAAGAGAGTTTCTGCGTGGGAAAAAAGCTGGGACATCCGGTCTTCAATCAAAAGCACTATCTCATTTTTAAGTAGAGCCTTCTTGGTAGGAACATTCATCCACTTCCCCAAAAGAGAGGCCAGTTCCTTGCTTGGATCAAAGCCTTGCCAGAGGCGCTCTTCAAGAGGAAGAGGCACGTGGGTCACAAGGGTAGGCTCTGGCCAGTTAAGCTGCTCGAGCTGAAGAATCATCAGCGCCGCTAAATCCTTGGCAAGAAAGAGTCGGCCCTGCGCAAATTGCCGATGCAAAGAGGCTGCCGCACCCACCTTTTCAAAACAGGCAGCCGCTCTTTTATGAGCATGGGAGGTTTTTCGACAGCTGTGGCAAACGCCGCTTAGTGTTTCAATCTGCCCAAAGCATTTGAGGCAGCGGCCCTCGCTTTTTAAAAGAAGGAGCTGCTCTTTGCAGCCCGCGCAGAGCCGCTGCTGAACCTTCTCTAGTCTCTCCTCACAGTGGAAGCAATAGGCGGGAAACAAAAGACTTAGCGTGGTTTAAATCCCTATTCTTCAGATGTCTTGGCTATCGCCATTGCTTGCTCTTCAATGGCTTTGACAAGCACTTGAAGGGTTTCTGTCCATTTGCCTTGAATGGTGAGCTCGCTCTCTTGATCACTGAGCTTAAAGACAAATCCCTCTTTGCCAAGCTGGCCAAGACCAAGGTGGGGGAAGGTTCCAAGATGGCAACCACGGGCGAAAAAACTCTCTTGGGTGGGGAGAAATTCGAGCTGATCAATGGTCATTTCATGACCTTGTGGCAGCTGCAAACAGAGGCGAGAGGCTACAAGGCCAAGCGCTGGAGCAAAGGCCACTTTCACTGGTTCTTTGGTTTGAACAGTTGACCCTCCGAGTTTCCCTGCAAACCTAAGACTAGCCCGCAGACAAAGCGGAAGCTCTTTAGTGGGCAGATCGACAAGCAGATCTCCGCTGCCTTTAAACTCCCCTAGGGGGCCTTTGAGGTGAAGCTCGTTTAAGAAAGAGCGCCCTTTTTCAAAAGAGAGCTCTGAGCAGGTCACGCTCGTCTGCCCCGCTTTGCCCTTAAACTCTTTGATCTGAAAGCAAGAGGGTGACTCTGCTGTAAGAGTGGCTTGTAGCTGATCTAGAATCTCGATCTCTTCTAAGAAGAGTGCTGCTTTTTCAATCTCGAGAGCTAGACCGCTAACGCTTCCATAGGAGAGCCGGCCCTCAGCAGATGCGAGTTTAAGTCCAAGCTCTTCATCAATAAAGGTTGCCTTAGCAAAAGGAATGTCGAGATCCAGCTCTTTCTCCTGCGGCAAATAATAGAGCTTAGCCCGCCCCTTTGTCCTCAAAAGAAAGCCGTCGCGCTCTCCGATCTTAGGGGCTATAAACTGTGAGCTGAGAAAGGTTCCTTCGAGCTGATCACATTGAAACGAAAGCTCGAGCTCCTGCCCACTCCAAGTCCCAAAAAGATCAAACGTTGTCTGAAGATGCAAGCTCGGTAACCATTTTTCAAGAAGAGGGGCATAAAAAGCGGGGGTAAGCTCTGCGCAGCGTATCCAACCATCTGCAAAATCAGAGGTCTTTTCTGGAAATAATCTTTCTGCCGTCCATCCAAACTGAATACGCGTTTTCCCAGGGCCCTCAAAAAGCGCAGTGACCTCATTTTTCCCTTTCTTGGGTTTAATCTGCGCGCTCACCTTCTCCTTGTCTGAAAGACGCAAAGTCAAGTTCAGCAGTTTTTTTGCATCCCCGGTTAGACAAAATTCCTCGGCATGCAACTGTTTTCCCTGCCAAGAAAAAAGCGGCTGTTTTCCTATCACTTGCTCAAATTCTAGCCTCTGGATCCCCCCTCTGCAAAAACAGAGCAGCATCTTTCCACTGAAGGTTCCCTCGAGCATCTCAAGTGGCTGCGGCAATAAGGTTTGAAGAGCAGATAATAGCTTTGCATCACAAGCCTTTGCCTCTATCTCCATCACGAGTTGATCGAGCTGAGGACTACAGAGGGAGAAGAGCAGCTCACAGTCGCGCTCTTGTCCTCGGCCACCGCGAAGCAAACATTCGAGCCAGTAGGTTTCATCTTGATGCAAAGCGCCCTTGCCATGAAAAGAAAAATCAAATGCGCCAACCATTCCCTCGATATCCACAGAGGGCTCCATTCCCGGATCAAAGGAAAGATGGCCACTTGTCAAGGCAAGCTGCAGCTCTTCCTTCCACTTGAGATGGGCCTGATCTACAGAAATGGAAGCAGAGAGATCTTCCCATAAAGAAGCCCCCTGAGGATCGAGCTTGAGATGTCCCTTCAGAGAATCGGCCTGGAAGACAAGTGATTTCCCGGAGTGTAAAAATTCTACAGTTTTTAGAGAAAATCTAGCCGAGCTCTCTCGAATGGCTCCAGAAGAGCTAATGATCGCGTGTCCTTCTAGATCAATGATTCCACGAACACCCTGCCACGTTGCAGCCCACCTTTGCCCCATCATTGAGAGCACCTTGAGCAGCTGATCGGCTTGTACCTCTTTCATCTTAAGGCTTGCAAGAAGCTCATTGCCACGCATCTCAAAATGCACTGTGAGAAAGGGGGCATAGCCAAGCAGCTTCGGATCTAAGGCAAGACGCAAAACAGCCTCTCCCTCTTTAGCGCCGCCACTTGCAAAAGTAAAATAGAACCGCTCTCCTCCTAGCTGCATCACACCATGCTGCACATCCATCTTGAGACGGAAAAATCGAGACGGAGCCAAAGCGCGAATCAAAAAGGTGAAATCAAAATCCCCACTTTGCCCCAGTTGCAGATCGGGATGTAGTGCGAAAACGCGAGGCTGGAAGGCCCATTTTTTAAAATCGAAGCCCGCTTTTAGATGAAGCTGATCGAGCTTAAGGGTCTTGTCTCCCTGTTTAAGAGAGACTCCTGTTAGAAGAAGAGTCCTCCCATGCATCTCAGCCTTTTCATAGCTTAAGCTGCGGCTTTGTGCATGGGGAAAGGTCGAGCTGACAAGACGCCTTGCCCCCCAAAGCAACAAGGGCTTTTGTAGGAAACAGATAGCAAGCAACACGCTGAGACTTATACCGAGCAAAAAAAAGAGGCGCCTGCGCTTCATCCTAAAAGATTCTCGTACTGCTGTTTAGAGAGCAGTCGTGCAGTCTCTTCCGGATCATCCAGCCTCATTTTAAAAAGCCAGCCCTCGCCCTCGGGATCACGACTGAGCAGATCGATCTCCTCTAGCAACTTCTCGTTAATAGCGATGACCTCTCCAGAGACTGGCGCATAGAGATCGGCCGCTGCCTTTGTCGATTCTAAGACAACCACCTCTTCCCCTGCTTGGACTTTTCTTCCCACTTCGGGAAGTTGCAGATAGACGATTTGGCCAAGCTCTTTCTGCCCAAAACAGGAGATGCCCACTCTGCCATTTTCCCCTTCTAGGGCGATGTATTCATGCGAATCTGTAAACTGCACAAACTACTCTAATTTAATTGGACACTGGCCCACAGACTGGGGTGCTGCGCAACGGCCATATATTTCGAAGAGAGCACAAAATGCTGAGGCTCTCCTCCAAAACGGTGCACGATATAGGTCAGGCCCACCCGTTTGAATATCGCCTGATCATAGCCATGCAAACATTGTGAGGGAATAAAAATCTGCAAAGCATAAGATTTTTTCTTGAGCTCTGCTTCTACTACAAGAGCGCCGGGCGCGCAAAGCTCATGCCGATCTTCTGTGCGGAAATGGGTGATCTCTTGCCCCCAAATCCCATCCACCTCTTGTGGGAAAAAGACAAAATGGTGACAGAACTTGGTGAGAAACCCACTATTTTTTAAATCACGCGTGTCGATGAAGAGCTCAAAAGCATCCCCCTCCTCATAGCGCGGAAATTGCGCCTTCTGAAAAGGCTCTTTCACCTCCACGTGAAAATAGAGCCCTTTGCTACTATAGCCCGCCCCTACCTGCGCAAAGCTCTCCTCTCCAGAAAGGGAGGTGAGCTGTGATAAAGCAGCAGCATCTACCGCCCTCTCTACACGAGGAAGAGAGAGAGAAAAGGCGAAACAATCAAGAGGAATAAGGGGGGAAAGATCTTCAAAAACCATGAATATTAGACCTCTTGCATAATTTGCTTTATCTGAAAAAATCAAAAAATACCCCTCTTTTCTCTGTGGGCTCTGTGATCTCTGTGGTAAAAATAAAAATGAACACCACAGAGATCACAGAGCCCACGGAGAAAATGGCTTAGACACACAACGAGTCATCAAAACCACCATCAAATCTTTTTAATCAAAAGACCCCGACGATTTTAGCCAAGCAAATGAGATTATGCAAGAGGTCTAATGTTTAAAACAGGGCCCGCAGGTTCTTCTCAAAGCTCTCTGCGCAAGCCTCTTTGGCAAGAGCTTGCTGCACCTCGTTGATCTCTTCATCGGAGGCAGATCCGCTTTTGCGAGCGATGAGCCGAAAAAAACCTGCCTCTAAGTCTGTTGAAAGCTGCCCCTCTTGCAACCCTTCTGCTTTGGCAAATTGCGCCTCTCCTCTGGTCCAGCTCTCCTCCTTTAAAAGAGGGGTCCATTGAGAGGAGGGAAGCGCTTTGCCCTCGAGGCAAAGCTGAGCCATTTCCTTGAGAAAAGGAGCCAAGCGATGGCTAGCGCACTCTTCCAAAGAAAGCGTTTGATTTCCTAAGGAGCTTTTTAAAGCATCGAGACGGTCCTTATAGAGGAGGGCTCCCAGATGATCGCGAATCTCTTCTAAGGGACGGATCGATCCATCACTGCGGCGCAGCTCCTTGCGTCGACTAAGGCTTGGGTAGGCAATCTCTAAGAAAGAATCGAGCAAAGCATCGAGCGTTCCGTCGGAAAAAGCTTGGCTGAAGGTGAGGACCTGTTTTTCCTCGCTTAAGCTGCCGAGAAGAGAAACGGTATAAAAATGGTCGCCATCAAAGGTAAAAGGTCCTTTTCTCTCCTCTTGCAGGAACTGGAGCAGTTTTTCGCCCGCCTCCATTCCATGGAAAGGAGCGGATCCCCTTTTAAGTCTCACGCTCCACTGCTCTTTCCTCGCAGGAGCCCCTCTTAAAGCCTCTTCGATCCACTCCGGGTGATTCTTGACCATTTTGAGCCGGGCTGCTTGGTCGAGTTTTAGCCTCTCCCCTGTGTTTAGAGACGAGAGAGCGGCAAATCTCTCCTCTTTTGTCTCTTTAGGCTTGGAAGCTAAAAGAGGAAACTCTGTCACAAGAGAGGCAAAATGGTTCTCTTCGAGTTCCCAGTCCCAAGTCTGCTTAAGGCTCACTCTTTCGGCAACTTGAGAAAGGGTGACCTCAGAGAGCTCTACTTCGATCTTTCTCTCTACAAGTTCGGGGTAGGTTTTTTCCAGTTCGTTTGCATTGGGAAGCTCTAGTGGTAGCCCTAAGCCACTTGTGGGAGCCACTGCATCTAGGTAACGCTCCATCTTGAGCTGTGCGCGGAAATCTTTAAACTGAAGCTCCTTGGGAAGCTCGTAGAGAGCTACCCTCACCTCTTCTTTTGCCTCTTTTGCCCTCTGATCGAGAGCAAGCCTATCGACAAAAATGGAAGCTGCGATCATCTCCATATCAGCTTTGAAAGAGAGCAAACTTTGCCACAGCTCTACAGCTCTGGAAGGTTTGAGCCTGAGCCTTCCGAGTTCATAGCTAAGAGCCCTTTCAACCTCTTCTTTGGAGAGGGAGCGAGAAGGATTTGTTTTCAGCTGCGCAGCTAGGCAAACAAAGAGCTTTTGCTCCGCCTCCTTGCGAGGGATCGTGATTTCTCTTTGCGAAGCTTCAGCCGCTCCATTTAAAATAGCGGTGGCAATAAGCTCTAAAAACTGCGGTCCAAACCACTGCTGGAGGCTCTGGAATCGTCCAATGCTTAAATCCCCTGACAAAAGAGAGGGATCGAGTTCTATTCCAGTGGTTTGCTTCTGCTCAAAATAGAGGATCTGCTTTAAGAATTGGGCAGGAAAACTACGCTCGGCTCTGTAGAGTTTTAAGATCTCCAAAGCTCCAGCGAGGGAGAGTTCTTCAGGCCCTGTTTGAATGCCCTTTAGCCTTTCCGCAATCTCTGGAGCGAAGCGCTGCCAGACCGATTCTGCCGAGATGGCGCTGTACACAGGGTGACGATAGGGAGTAAAGGTTTTGAGAGTCAGATAACGCTGCTGCCACTGTGTCTGAATGCGCGGAAAGAGCGTTTTTAATGCAAGCTCACCAAGCCCCTTTTCGATAAACAAAAGATCAAACAGCGACTGTCCCTGTCCATCGATCGGCCACTGCATGAAAGTGATCATGGCATCTAGATCAGCATCTGTGATCTCCTTGCCATCTATACTTTTTCCCACTACGGTGACTTTCTGCGGTACCTCTTCCTGCGGCTGCATGATCGTGCTAAAGGTGCCAAAAAAGGTAAAGGAAAGAACGATCACCCCCGTTACGAGAATAAAGAAAATTTTTTGGTGTTTACGAAAGAACTTCAGCATGGGTTTTCAGTATAGCTGATCTTTATTTAGTATGCCTTTGCAAAAATCACCCTTTGGCGGCTTTTTTGCCCTGTGAAGGGGCAACGTCCTTCCTCGTGCGTGCCCTCTAATTCCCCCTCTAGGGGCAGACAGCGGATGGTGACCCCAAGATCTTTTTTAATCTGCTCTTCAACAGTTGCCTCTCCATTCCAGTGGGTCAAGGCAAAGCCTCCATGAATTTCTGGCTGCTCCCGATTTTGTGGGGTAAAAAAGGCGTAAAAGTTTTCTTTGTCATCAATGCGGTGAAGATTTTCATCGCGAAACAACCGCGCTTTTTCATAGAGAGAATCTTGTATTTCATCGAGAAGATTAGGCAGAACCTCTATCAACTCACCGCGACGCATGAGTCGGTTTTCCTTATGAGGCCTGTCGCGACGCAAGAGGGGCAACTGATCGTTTTCAATGTCTCTTGGACCTACCTCTAGTCGCAGCGGCACCCCTTTTTTGATCCAAGACCAAGCCTTTTCTCCCCCGCGTAAATCTCGCTCATCGATAATCACTTCAACTGGGCCACCGTGGTAGGAGATTTTTCGCAGCTCCTTGGCAAGCAGGTGGCAATACTCGAGCACCTGGGAGCGCGTCTCTTCTTTATGAACAACAGGCAAAATGACAAGGTGGGCAGAGGCAATGCGTGGAGGCAGGATCAGCCCATCATCATCGCTATGGACCATGGTTAGAGCCCCAATGAGACGCGTTGTGAGCCCCCAAGAGGTGGTCCATCCATACTGCTCATCCCCTGCCGCATCGCGAAAGCAGATGTGGGAGGCTTTTGCAAAATTTTGTCCGAGAAAATGAGAAGTTCCCCCCTGCAGAGCCTTGCGATCTTGCATCATCGCTTCGATGGCAAAGGTAGAAACAGCTCCAGGGAAGCGCTCGCTTGGACTCTTCTCTCCTTTGATGAAGGGAATAGCCAGGCAATTGCGTCCAAACTCCTCATAGACGCTGAGCATTTTCATCGTTTCTTCAAGAGCTTCTTCTTGGGTTGCATGAACGGTGTGTCCCTCCTGCCAGAGAAATTCCGTGGTGCGGAGAAAAAGCCTTGTGCGCATCTCCCAGCGTACGACGTTGCACCACTGGTTGATCAGAAGGGGGAGATCGCGGTAAGAGGTGATCCACTTGGCATACATCTCTCCGATGATTGTCTCAGAGGTAGGGCGCACAATCAGAGGCTCTTCAAGCTCTCCTGCGGGAACAAGTTTCCCCTCTTTGTTCTGCTCGAGGCGATGGTGCGTGACCACCGCGCATTCTTTAGCAAAGCCCTCGACATGCGCCGCTTCTCTCTGCAAAAAACTCAAAGGGATGAAAAGAGGAAAGTAGGCATTTTGATGGCCCGTTTCTTTGAACTTGGCGTCGAGAATTCTCTGCATGTTTTCCCAGATCCGATAGCCCCAAGGCTTGATCACCATGCAGCCGCGCACAGGGGAGTGCTCGGCCAGCTCTCCAAACCGAACCACCTGCTGAAACCATTCTGCGTAATCCTCTTCGCGCGTTGGAGAAATAGCCGTTTTCTTTTTCATCAGAGGAGAGTGTATCAGAGGAGATTTACCAACACAAGTGTTTGATGAGTAGAGCTTTCATTTCCATCCTTGCTTCCTTCAGCTGACTAGGCTCTGCTAGAGCTTGTGTATGGGCCTGCATCGCCTCCAAAACGCGCGTGCCAGGGAGTAGAACATCGGACAGGTAAGAAAGGCAAGGAGAGGTGAGCGCTATGCTTCCTTGATGCAAAAAGCCGGTGCGGCGCTGGCGCTGGGCAGCCCCTGCGATCTTCTTGCCACCTAGCATCACGTCATATTTTGTGGGTCTGGCCATACAGAAACAGCTGCAGGCAGGATCGAGCTGCCCGCCATCTTTAGGCGTAAGGCTTAAGCTCTTTTCTTTTAGAAACTCCTCTACGGCGCGCAGAACTGCAGAATTGACAAACTGGTAATTGGCCACTGTATTTTGAGAAAAGTAGGTAGAGTTAGAGGGAATGAGCACAGAAAAAGCAAAATCCCAGATGTGGAAGATGATCCCTCCCCCCGTTGGACGGCGCGCGAGGTGGAGCCCTCTTTGCCTCCCCTTCTCCAAATCGAGAAAATCAGCTGGCCTCACAAAGTAGCCATAGGTCGCACTATCGCCTGCCCAGTCATAGAGGTGCAAAATGGGCCGAGAAAACTCATTTAGAGAAGCTAAGAGCTCCTCGTCGAGGCGCATGTTTTCCTCTGCCAGTTGGCACCCTGTATCGAGAATCTGCCAATTCACGACTTCTGCTCTACAAAACGAGGGATCTCTTTCCCTTCAAAGAGTACAGTTTCAAAAAATAGATGCGCTGGCCGCACCCAAATGGGATTAGGCCCAAAGGTATCGCAGTGGTACAACCCCTGATAGACCACGTAAAAAGAAAGGTCTTCGCTATGCCTTCCCACCGCCAAAATCTTGTACTCTTTGCCCTTGTAATGGCGAAAGACCGCACCTACAATTAAACGCTGCTTAAGCTGCTGCTGCTCCATGAGCGGAATTTTACTGCCTCTCCGGCCCCTTTGCAATGCGAAAAAAAATTTTAATTACCTATTGCTAAACTAATCCTCAATTTGCGAAAAAGGAATTAAGTCGAGATAATGATTTTCTACCCAGGGTGCCCTTATGATGTTCGATAAATTTACCAATCGCGCTAAGCAGGTGATTAAGCTGGCCAAAAAAGAGGCTCAAAGGCTCAATCACAACTACTTAGGAACAGAGCACGTCCTGCTCGGACTGCTAAAACTCGGCCAGGGCATCGCCGTCAATGTGCTGCGCAATCTCAACCTCGAGTATGAGATCATCCGCGCTGAGGTGGAGAGACTCGTTGGTTTTGGGCCTGAAATCCAAGTCTATGGCGATCCCGCCCTCACGGGAAAAGTGAAAAAGGTATTTGAGTATGCCAATGAGGAGGCCGCTAGTCTCAACCACAATTACGTAGGAACTGAACACCTTCTACTTGCTCTGCTGCGCCAAACAGATGGAGTGGCCGCCCAGGTTCTCGAAAACTTGGGGATCAATCTCAAAGACGTGCGCAAAGAAGTGCTCAAAGAACTCGAGACCTTCAACCTCCAACTTCCTCCCATGGGAGCAGGGCTCTCCGGTTCTCCAAATGCAGCCGGCTCTGGCGCCAAGTCTTCGGATAAGGCTGCCTCCTCTGGAGATAAGCTTCCCGCACTGCGCGCCTATGGACATGACCTAACAGAGCTTTGCCGCGAAGGAAAACTCGATCCTGTGATCGGTCGCAAAGAAGAGGTCGAAAGACTGATCCTCATTCTCTGCCGCAGAAGAAAAAACAACCCTGTTCTCATCGGGGAAGCAGGGGTTGGAAAAACAGCCATTGTCGAGGGGCTAGCCCAAGCCATTGTACGTGGAGAGGTACCCGATAATCTGGCCAAGAAAAAGCTGATCTCTCTTGATCTAACCCTCATGATTGCAGGGACCAAATACCGCGGCCAATTCGAAGAGCGGATCAAAGCGGTCATGGATGAGATCAAAAAACATGGCAACATCCTCCTCTTTATCGATGAGCTTCACATCATTGTGGGAGCAGGAGCTGCTGAAGGAGCGATTGACGCCTCCAACATTCTTAAGCCCTCGCTTTCTCGCGGCGAGATCCAGTGCATCGGCGCGACTACGCTAGATGAATACCGCAAGCACATTGAAAAGGATGCCGCTTTAGAGCGCAGATTCCAAAAAATCCTCGTCTCTCCTCCTTCTCTTGAAGAGACCACTGCCATTCTCGTTGGACTCAAGCCCAAATATGAAGAGCACCACAAGTGCGTCTATACCGATGAGGCTCTAAAAGCTGCTGTCTATCTTTCCGACCGCTATCTCCCTGGTCGCTACCTTCCCGATAAAGCCATTGACCTGATCGATGAGGCAGGAGCCAAAGCGCGCATCGCTTCGATGTCTCAGCCGGAAGAGATCGCCAAATACGAGAAAAAAATCGAAGAGACACGCCTTGCCAAAGAAGAGGCGATCGGCAAACAGGACTATGAAACTGCCGCGAAATTGCGTGATGCGGAGAAAAACGCTCGACAAGAGTTGCAGCAGATCCTCGACGACTGGGAAAATGCCAAGGAGCAGCAAAAGGTCATTGTCGATGAAGAGGAAGTTGCCAGCATCATTGCAAAACAGACGGGTATTCCCGTCACCCGTCTCACTGAGGGAGAGACACAGAAAGCTCTCAAGATGGAAGATGTCTTAAGGCAGCACGTCATCGGCCAAGAAGATGCTCTCCATACCGTCTGCAGAGCCATTCGCCGCAGCAGAGCGGACATTAAAGATCCCAATCGCCCCATCGGTGCCTTTCTCTTCTTAGGACCCACAGGAGTAGGCAAGACCCTTTTAGCCAAGCAGCTTGCCGTCCAGATGTTTGGAGGCGAAGAGGCCCTGATCCAAGTTGACATGTCTGAGTACATGGAGAAGTTTGCCGTCAGCCGCATGACCGGCTCTCCTCCTGGATACGTGGGACATGAGGAGGGAGGACAGCTGACCGAGCAGGTACGCCGTCGTCCCTACTGCGTCGTGCTCTTTGACGAGGTCGAAAAAGCGCATCCCGATGTGATGAATCTGCTCTTGCAGATCTTGGAAGAGGGACGACTCACCGACTCTTTTGGGCGCAGAATCGATTTCCGCAACACGATCATCATCATGACCTCCAACCTGGGAGCGGAACTCATCCGTCGCTCTAGCGAGGTAGGATTCATGGTCCAAGAGGGGATGATCGATTATAAAACGATGCAAGAGAAGATCGAAGGGGCTGTGAAAAAGGGCTTTAAGCCAGAGTTTCTCAATCGCCTCGATGGCATTGTGATCTTTAGACCGCTTGATCGCCCACAACTCCTCGCTGTTATCGATCTCGAACTAAACAAAGTCCAAGTCCGTCTTTCTCGCAAAAACATGCACATCGCTCTCGATCAAAAGGCAAAAGATCTCCTCGTCTCCAAAGGCTTTCAGCCCGACATGGGAGCAAGGCCCCTTCGTCGCGTGATCGAGCATGAATTGGAAGATCCAATCGCAGAAAAAATTCTAATGAATCCCGATAAGGGAGGCAACTGGCTGATCACTACAGAGGGCGATAAGTTCATCTTCGTCGATCAAGTTCCTCCTGCCGATGCCAAAGACTCCATTGCATCGGCCAGTAAGGGGGGATGAAGCTCTGATCATAAAAGAGATAAACGTTTAGCTTTCGAAGGAAAAGAGGTAGAGCGTTTTTTTTCTTTCCATCAGTTTTTGCTGGCGCAAAAAGGGAAATTTTTTCTATCGTTTTTAGTACGATGGAACAAAAGCTTTCACAACAGATCATCGAAGCGGCAACGGAGGTACACCGTCAACTCGGTGGCCCCGGGCTTCTAGAGTGTATTTACGAGGCGGCTCTTTGCCATGAGCTCTCGCTCCGAGGGTTAGAGAGTAAAAGACAGCTGCCCATCCCTGTCACCTACAAAAGCAGCTTGGTGCATGATCCTTTGTACCTCGACATTCTCGTCGAGAACCAGCTCATTATCGAGGTCAAAGCAACAGGCAAAGACTACCCGATTTATCCAGTTCAACTCTCTACGTATTTGCGTCTGACGGGAATCAAGTGGGGCCTTCTGATCAATTTCGGCAAGAAGCACCTCAAAGACGGCATCTCAGCAGTGGTTTTGTAAAAATGCGCCAAAGCGCATGTGATGCTGGGCCTTGTAGAGAGTTTCTGCCACACGGGGTATTTCATTGTCACAAAGTATGACTGGAATCGCGATAGAGCTTAGTCTGCAACAGTTGTTGGAGCGATTACAAAATTGCGGCGAGTGTCCGCACATTGAAGCAAAAGAATCAAAATCAACCCTTGGTAGCAGTGTCCTAGAAACGATCTCGGCGTTTTCCAATGAACCCGATTTGGGTGGAGGATACCTTGTGCTAGGTCTCAGGAAAAATGAACAGAGTTTTTCTAATACTCGTTACAGCATCGTAGGAGTGGAAAATCCTGATAAGATTCAATGTGAATTGGCAACCATAGCAGGAAATGCTTTTAACATTCAGCTTCGCCCTCAGATAAAAGTTGAGTCTGTCGATGGCAGGTCCTTGGTTGTCGCCTTTATTGCTGAGTCCTTTTGCAGAGAGAAGCCGGTCTTCATTAAGAAATATGGCGAAGAAAAAGGTGCATTTCGACGCATTGGATCATCTGATCAGCGATGCACTTCTGAAGACCTGGATCTCCTTTATCAGTTAAGGAGGCAGCGACCGTACGAAACCGAGGCCTTCCCGGAAGTTTCATGGGAAGACATTGCTCCAGATGCTGTAGCTGATTACCGCAGGTTACGGGCGCTCATTGATCCTGCCGCTGCCGAATTAGCGTTCGATGACCGTGAATTGTTGATCTCTTTAGGACATGCAAGAAGAGTAGGCAGAGATGTTGTTCCCACTGTTGGCGGGTTATTACTTTTCGGCTCTAAGGCAGCATTGCGAAAAACAATGCCAATGGCGGCTCGCATTGATTATATCTTAGTCGAGGGGACGGAATGGGTTAAGAGTCCGTTGGCCAGATATCACTCAATGGAATATCGAGAAGCCCTTGTGACCGTTATTACACGTCTGCACGCACAAATCATGAGCGATTTGCCCATTCGTTTCCAATTGAAAACAGGCGATCTTCAACGAAGCGATGTTCCATCCATTCCAAGAGATGTGATTCGGGAAGCTCTTGCCAATGCGCTGATGCATAGGGACTATCGCATTGAACAGGCTGTGCAAGTCATCCGTTATTCAAATCGAATAGAATTTCATAACCCCGGCTATTCCCTTAAGCCCTTTGATGAGCTTGGTCTATCTGGTTCTTTGACTAGAAATCCCAAAATTGCCGCAGTATTTCATGATCTCAAATTTGCAGAGACGAAGGGAACGGGAATCACCACAATGAAAAGGTTGATGGATGAAGCAGGATTGTCCACACCCCCGTTGATCGAGACAGATCGCGACAGGAATAAATTCAATCTATTGTTATTACCTCACCACTTGCTCGATGAGATCAATCTGAGATGGTTATCGCAATTCCATCCACTGAAATTGTCAGAGGCTGATATGAGAGCTTTAGTCTTGGCTCGCGAGGTGGGTGTCATTACGAACCAGGATTATAGGCAAATTAATGGAACTCATACTTTAGCGGCTAGCAATGCGCTTAGGCATCTTCGGGACTTGGGGATTCTTACGATGAAGGGAAGCGGAAGTGAGACCTACTATCAGCCGGTGCCTCAAATAATGGCACAGAGCGGGGCAACCCCTTATATAAGCACCTCTTTAGAAGAGTTCCCCCCTTACACGAACCCCTTACATAAGGGGTTAGATGCGATACCTAAGGGGTTTCCTGATTTATCAGATGATCTGAAAAATAGAATCATTCAGTTAAAAAAGCGCTCCCCAAGAGACGAAGTTGAGGAAATTATCATAAGTCTCTGTTCTTTAGGATCTTTACAGCCTATTCAAATAGGGAAGATCCTAGACAGAGACGCGCAATACCTACGAATTAATTTTCTCTCAGAGATGGTGAAAGCGGGCAAATTGGCGTACCTGTATCCCGATAAACCCGCTCATCCACAACAAGCATATAGAGTGCCCGGAGTAGGTGATAATGGAAGCGCTATTGGGCTGCCGCGAAAGCTCTCGAGATGATCTCTAAACTTTACTGGGGTTCCAGTCCCTCAATTGGGCATTAAGTCGATCTTCATTTTTACTTTGGATGTACAGACAATCGCGCTCATGAGTATTTAAGTCTTCTCCTGACGCACACCACTTAAATAGATCGTTTTCTTTGGTTTTAATGACCACGATCATTTGGAGATTTTTACAGTCGCCGGAGACTTGCTCAGGTAGCAGTCCAGCAGGAAAAGCATCTCCTGAGGCCTCTAATTTCTGGTTCTTCATCACAGCGTTGTGTCTCACTTCAGTAAATCCACTGCGGTTTGAGCCACTTGGTATTCTTACTTCATTGATAGGGGTAGGGAAGATATGATCTCCCCTCCCTCCGAACCGTACGGGCAGTTTTCCTGCATACGGCTCTCCAGTTAATAATTTCCTCATCGGGACTGATTCGCTATTCTCCATTGAGCTCGGGCTGCTTCTAGGGAGAACAGTCCGAGTTTAGCGAAGTATTCATTTGGCCATCTTCCACAATCGTTTCTTGTATATCCCATTCCAGCCCGCTTTTCTTGTTTCCGCAAAATAGCTCTCAGCCTTCGCCTAATAAATTGATCCGTTTCTCGATGTATTTCACCTTGGGCGATCTTAAAGTAGTTGAACCATCCAATCAGTGTTTTGTTTAACGATTTGATGACTTCATTTACTCGTTTCCCTACAGTGCGTTTCGTCTCCGCTCGGATCTTTTCTTTCAGTTTCTCTCTGCTGCTTTTGCGTACGAATTTATATTTCCGATCAAATCGAAAGCCAAGAAAATCAAATCCTTGCCCCTCGATCGCACAGTTACATATCCTCGTTTTCCCTTGATGCAGTTTAAGCCCATTCTCCGTCATCCATTGCTGAACTTCTTCTTTGGCTTTTAGTGCTTCTTGTTCACTTTTGCATAATATCACAAAGTCATCTGCGTATCTCACCATCCTATATCCTCGCTGCTTCATTAATACATCGAGCGGATGCAGGTATATATTAGCTAATAAAGGACTGAGCACCCCTCCTTGCGGAGTTCCTTTCGTAGGTGTCCATTCCTTCATTTCCTCTATGATCCCCACTGTGAGAAATCCTTCGATAAGTCGAAGGACCCGGGTGTCTGCTATTCTCGTGGCAACTATTTGCATTAACCGATCTTGTGGGATATTATCGAAATATCCTTCAATATCGGCATCAACTACAAATGTGTATCCTTCTGCAATATGTCGACTTACCTCTTGTACCGCACCGTAGGCTCCTCTTTCTGGTCTGAACCCGTAGCTGGTATCGAGAAATTCTCTCTCCCATATAGGTTCTAGTGCCTTTTTGATGGCTCCTTGAACGATCCGGTCTTTGACAGTTGGTATGCCAAGTGGACGCATGTTGCCATTGCTCTTTGGGATGTATGTCCTCCTAATTTGCGATGGCTTGAATGTTCCTTGGTTTAGTTCCGTTGCTATTTCTTCTAGATATTTGCTTGCGTTCTGGCTAAATTTGTCGATTGTGACCCGATCTATTCCCGCAGCTCCTTTATTGGCTTTAGCGTTTTGCCAAGCCTGTTCGAGAGTTGTTGGTTTATAGACCTTGTCTATTAAGCTGTACCATTTGCTTCCCTTGACCCCGTTATCCAGGGCCATCAGCATCCGATCCGTCCATATAGTTCGTTCCACCCATTTCCACTTATCCTCTCGGGGTCTACTATGGGCTGCTTCCGTTTCTTGTTTAGTCTTATTGACACTCACGAAACTCATTTCTGAAAACTCTCTGTACTTCTCGTATTTATTTCCTACCCCCCTTCCCTCCATGTGTTTATGCTCCCACACTTCATTGGTACTATGAGGGTTCTGTCTACTGCGGCTTCTCCTTTAGTTCCGCAGTCATCCCTGCTTATGGTATTCCACCTTCTTCTCGTTCTATCCTCAACCACGTTCATGAACCTGTTACTACTTCCTCTACTTGTGTAACAGCTTTATATAGGCTTCACCAGAGATTGGAGGCTGGCCGTTCATAACCGCCGAATCAGGTTCGTTATCCTACAGACCGAGTTTTCGTCTCCAGTTGCTTCCCACCTCACCTCGC
>JABDDY010000006.1 GCA_013287365.1 Chlamydiota bacterium | reverse complement strand
TTCCGCTATTTCATGCTCTATGAAAACGCGATTTATACGCTTGCAGGGTCGAAACCGTTAACTGAAATGACTCTTGTTTATCAAGACATACCGGAAGAACAGCGAAGAGAAGAAATGCGAGAAGAGTATCTTTATTTCTTGCTGAATAGAAGTAACGAAAAAGATATGAAATTTTATGAAAAACTTTCACCACTAGAAAAAGATGAAAAAGCCATTCTTATCGATGACAAAGACTTCATTCATAACATTGAAGATTTGTGGGACAAATGGGAAAAAATAGGGCACCGTTTTTCTCTTAAAAAGCGATTTCTTCTACTCAAACGAGAGCGTCCTAGAGAGGCTTGGTGGAAGGAAACATTCCCTAACTACACTGCCATATACGACATTTTCTTTGTCGATGTGTTCAAAACCGCTCTTGTCATTCAAGAGAATTATGAGCTATTTAGGAAGGCTGTAGGATATGACTTCGATCCACTAGAGGTCGTATTCGAGTTAGAGAACAAGCATTCTAATTTTTGGGATGCCCTCAGAGGAAAAAAAGAAGGATGGAGGTATGCCACCTTATGGGGCCTCTTATATGGTTTTGGTAGAGAAAATGCATTTTCTTACACTTGGAAAGGCAGACATACCAAAGAACCTACTCGAACTGAGCAAGAAAAACTTTGGGCAGCAAGTCTCCCTTCACAAGGTAGCTGTAAGAATAGAACCTCATGTGGTGAAAAAGGCGCATTTACTCTTTCAAACTTTACCATCCCAATATTTAAATCCTTCATTGAGAATGATCCTGTTGTTGCTAAGTACGAAGCAGAAAGAGAACAGATCAGGCAACTCTATAAGGGCAAGGATTTCGTCGCTTTCACCTTGAATCTGCTGACAGAATGACCTGTGGCAGGAAGAATGGTACAGCATGATCCCCGAAGCTCCCAGTATAAGTTTAGGTTCAAAATTTATGACTCTACAACAAGCAAAGAGCGCTCTATTGAGCCATAGCAATTCAGCATCGGCTGAGGCTAAGCGAATTTTTTTCAAAAACTGTCAGGGGGATATTTTCCTCGGGGTGAAGGCAGCTTTAGTGAAAAAGGTTGCTAAAGAGTTTCTCGCCCTTGAGTTAGAAGAGATAGAGCAGCTCATCCAATCGGATGTACATGAAGAGCGCTCGCTGGCCAATGTTCTTTTATGTCTAAAATATCGCAAAGCTAATGAGATCGGAAAAAAAGAGATTTTTGATTTTTATGTTGAGAATAGGCACTACATTCGTGATTGGGATGGAGTCGATGATTCAGCCCCCTACATTGTAGGCTGTCACCTGCTAGAAAAAGACAAAAAACTTCTCTATGAGCTCTCTCTGTCTAAAGTCATTTGGGATAGACGCATCGCCATTGTTTCAACGTGGTGGTTCATTCGCCATGGGCATCTTCAAGATACGTTTAATCTGGTGGAGTTACTCTTACAAGACAAAGAGGATCTGATCCACAAAGCGTGCGGCTGGATGCTCCGAGAAGCAGGGAAACGAGAGATCCATTCTTTAAGGCAATTTTTAGATAAGCATCACAAGAAAATGCCGCGTACGATGCTAAGGTATGCCATTGAACGATTTCCAGCTGAAGAACGAAAACAGTATTTGGTTGTGTCCAAGTCTGCAAAAGCTGACCTTCATCAAGCAGTTTTTAGGCAAATTTTAGAGGAAAACGATGGGTTAATGAAAAGGCTATTCGAACGATAAGCCTCTCTTTACACCAGGCGCGGATCACAAACTTGGGATTTTGGACTACCAAACGGCTGGTAGACCAAGCTTAACGCAAAATGTCTCAAACCCTTGTTGAGTTAGATATTGGTTCCGAACAAAGTTGGCCGCTTCATTTAGATTGGAAAAGGGCAATTTTTTTGTAACATAATGTTCTTCAATAGACTCCTCTTTCCGCTCCATGATAGTGCGATAAAAAGTCCATCCTTGTTTGGTCGGAACAGCGATAATGATTTTTAGCGTGCAATCTGTCCAGCGTTTCCCTTTCTCATCTTCAAGTTCATGAGAAGCTAGAGGGACGAGAGGGCTGTCCTGCGAGTGATTTTGAATTTTTCCATGCTCTATGCGAACGCAGTCACTTCCATGACGGTATCCCGTTGGAAACTTCAATTCATAATCCACTACAGCATCATAATCATAGCATTGTAAAAAAGTGGCCAGTTCCGGAAATTCGGCCAAACAAGCAACTAGAAGCTGATCGATCAATTGATTCATTTTCTCTTGAGAAAGCCAACCTGTTCCTACCCGATATTGAGGCCTAATGGAGGACAATGTGGCACGGGTAGAGGTCGCTTGATCGGCTGTATTGTCAGAAGGGCACCAGCTCCAGAGCCATTTGATGAGGCAGGCAACACAAGAAGCTAAGCTCTCTAGAAAAGTCTCTAGACAGTTTTTTGAGGAGGCTTTTCCCTCAATCGAAGAGGCTGCGTTTTGGGTATAAAGGAACTTTGTATTGTTTGTTTGACTCGTAATAGAGGGTATTGCACTATTTTTTTGATTATCAGCTGGATGAATAGCCATTTTTTACCTCGTTAGAGGGCCATTTTACCAATTACTGAGGATTTTTTCAATTTAAAAAATTAAATATACAAAAAACGCAAAAGTCGGGTATACCGAGCCTACTTTTCTTTAGGAAAACGAATACTCACTACCCCCTTTAGCCCCTTATGCTTCTGCTCAAACAGATCAAGGACCGAAACGGCTCTTCGCAGTCTCTTGGGATCGATCGCTCTTTCGCGAAGGACAAGAGCTGGGTAGTAGAAAAGAAAGAGCAATGCATCGCGCTCTTTTTCTTTGAACTGCCGTCCAGAGGAGAGTAGATGGCAGATGGCGTAAAAGCTGGCGCTTGCCGCCGCCCCTGTATCAAGGGCATCTTTGCAGGTAAAGCTCAAGGAATCGCAGCGGGTCCACTCGATGAGTTTCAAAACAAGGAAGTGAAAGAAAAGCTCGATAAAATCGATGCGCTCGGCTCTAGTTAGGCTCTCTTTGCCATCGAAAAAGTGGTCGTGGATGAGGTGAGCGCTCTCTTTGCTAAATTTTACCAATTCCTTAGGTGGAAGAGATTCGGGGAAAAAATAGCCGCACTGCTTGCCCCCTGCGATCTGGAGCAGGAGCTGCTCGATAAAGACGGGAGCACCATTTAAGGACTCATACTCGTGCTGCTGGAAGTAGAAGTCTGTTTGCTTCGGAAAGGTGACGACGGTCAGGGCTGAGGCAAACTCTGCCTCTTTGGAGAGCTCTTCTAACCGCTCGGAGCGCGAGTGGTCCTCCCATGAGGTGCGGTCCTGCAAGTTGATGAGGAGGTGGCGCGCTTTCTTTTCTTTAAACTCGCGCAGCATCCCGAGAAACTCAGGGGCAATTTCACTCTTCTGGATCTGCTTTTGCGCTGTGGGGCTCGGCAGGCGAAGAACCGTAACGTGAAGATCGTCTACAAGGAGGGAATAGAGCTCATAGGGAAAGTTTTCTTGGCCAAGGGGATCAAACCCCTCCTCGGCGACATTTTCATGAAGAGCGTCGAGCGTTTTTAGAAGCGGGCCACTTGGATACTGTTTGAAGAGAGCGCGAATCGCGGCATCATTTTTTAAAAAGTCTGCCCAAAAGGGAGTCGCTGTGCTTAAGTTTTCCTCCGCTTTTTCTGGATGGAGGATCAGTCCCCTTTCGATGAGTTTATGGATGAAAGAAATGGCCTCCTCACCATTGCCTTTGCGCATGAAAAAGAGGGTGCAGAGCTGATGGGTGAGGGTAAGAAGAAGGCGATCAAAAGGTTCCTTTGTCTCGAGTTCCTGATGCTCATTTGTAGCAAGCGTCTGTCGCAGGTATTTATGGAAATCGCTGTAGTAGGAAATGCATCCCTTAGCTCCGCTATTTTCGAGTAAATTATCGGAATGAGCGGCCATCATAAGCGCCATGAGGGTTTTGCTAAGCGCTCCTAAGTAGGGGCTCTCTTTGGCATGGGGTCTTTCTCTGTAAAATTCATCGATTAGAGGGCGCGCACTCTCTAAAATGGCGCAGGCCCCGAGGTAGACCTCCTTATCTTGGAGAACTTTTGCGTAGAGGAGGGGATCTTCGATTTGGGTAGATTCGACAAGGTGATCAAAATTGCCAACAAGCTTGAGGTGGCGCAGTAGGTCGCGGTTGAAATAGGGCTTGCCATCCTCTCTTTGGATAAAGAAAAGTTCATATTCCTCATCACGACGCACGGCCTCTAGGTTTTTAATCCCCTCTTTCTCTATCTCAAGCAGTGGCACTGTCCCTTCCACAGTCCCCTCTTCTTTGGGAAGAGAGGGAAGTTCTAGAAGAGGCGCGATTGTGCCCTCATAGAACTTTTGCAGCTGCTTGTATTCAGAGAGTTTTGCAAGAGGGCGCCCGCTTTGTCCAAAGACGCTATACTTGTCCATTTTTTGAACAGCCTCTTGTGCAATGAGAACTAAAGCTTGGACCCCACGTGCTGTTTCTGGATTTTTAAGTCTCTCTTTTTCTTTTTCGACAAGCTCGACAAGGTAGTGATAGAGCGTGCGAAAGACCTCTTGGATGAGAGAGGCGTGGGCAAGCGCCTGTTTGGGGCTGGCCCAATTGACACTCTCCTCCCCTTCTTGCATGGTTGTTGTAGGGCCGATCTCTGACATGCTAGCCAGGTGATCAACCGCCTCCATGAGGCTGAGCTTTTCCTTCTCCATGAATCTACTTCCTAAAGGCAAGATAAAGAGTGTAGGCAAATGCCGAGATGAGCGCAGAACCGGGGAGGGTGAGGATCCAGGTCAGCGCAATTTTTCTGGCAATGGTCCAGTTGACCTCTCGCTTTTGCCGAGCGACTCCTACCCCAGCTATACTGCCTACAATCATCTGGGTAGAGCTCAGTGGCATCCCCAGAAAGGTGGCTGTTAAAATCACCGACGAGGCGGAAAGTTCTGCCGCAAACCCTTGGAGGGGAACCATTGGAGTGATTTTCGTCCCGACCGTTCGGATGATGCGCAGACCTCCCCAAGCAGTTCCAAGACCCATTGTGAGGGCGCATGCGAAAATCACCCAGAGGGGAATCGAGAGAGAGGGCAACGCCTTTGCTGCAAAAAGCCCAAGGGTGATGATTCCCATGCTCTTTTGCGCGTCGTTCATGCCGTGAGAAAGCGCGACAAGACCGGCAGATCCAATCTGGAGACGGCTGTAGAGAGGGTTTTTTGCCTCTAGCTTCTTTTTGCTCTGCAGAAAAAATAAAAAACGCATGAGACCGAGCGCTAAAAGAAACCCAAGCAATGGAGCAATGGCCATGGGAATGATCACTTTGCTAGCTAGGCTCTCCCAGTGAACAATCCCGCTCCCCTCCCCTCTCCACGCCGCTCCAATTACCCCTCCAATGAGGGCATAGGAGGAGCTGCTCGGAAGGGCAAAGACCCACGAGAGTAGGTTCCAAACAATGGCTCCACAAAGAGCGGCGACAACAATGGCCTCTGTTATCCCTGTCTGGTCGACAAGCCCTTCTGCAATGGTCCTGGCAACAGCGCCCACTTGGGTCGCTCCGATGGTATTGAGAAGAGCTGCCATTCCAATCGCTACTAGGGGGCGGAGCACGCCCGTCGCAATGATGGTAGAGACGACATTGGCCACATCGTGGAAGCCATTTGTGTAGTCAAAGAGAAGCCCGAGGAAAATAATGAGAACAACCCACGCCATTAATTTAATAATTATCAGAATGGAACATTCTAGACAATTTATATGAAAATAAGTAAAAGTAAAAAGAAAGGGGGATTATGAAACTTATTGCATTATTGCTGGGCTGTTTGTTGTTTCAGACCTTAGAAGCAGCGGCAGCAAACCCCTCTTCCGTGCGTATTGTGCCCGTTTCCCCAACCCCTGAGTCTGATAACGTCAAGATCTTTTGGACGTTTCCAAAAGAGAGCCAAATCGTTTCCCAGCCTGTTCAGCTTCAAATGCGCCTCGATGGATATCCTCTTGCAACGATAAGCGATTTTCAGCGCAGAAAAGAGGTCGCAGAGGACTCTCAAGGGCAAAGCGTGCGTGTCATCATCGATGAGAGCCCTCCCCTTTCGATCTATGTCTCTGTCATTGATGGCCTTGATAACAACAACATCTACTACAGCCAGAAACTGGCCAAAGTGGTTCCCTACGACCTTTCAGACGGCACCCATCTCATCCGCGCCTTCCCCGTCCGCTCTTATGGAGAAAGCTTAAAAGGAAGCGGTTGCTTTATCGCGACGGTTTTCTATACAGGAGGCTTTACCTTTCCCATTGACCTTAGTGCCCCCTTCCTAACCTACAATACGCCTCAAGGGGCCATTCCCTATGGTAAGCCCATTCTTCTCGATTTTTTACTCAGTAATACGGAGCTATCTAAAGATGGGTATAAAGTGCTGCTGACTTTAGATGGAAAGATTGAGCGAACCCTCACAAGCTCGCCTCCTTACTATATCTATGGCCTAAGTAGAGGCACTCATACGCTGCGACTGCAGCTTTCCGATGAGCAGGGTAACCCGGTCGCCGGACCGACAAACGATGTCGAAAAGGAATTTACCCTGTACTAAGAAGGGCTTCTCCATCAACTGGACGTCTCATGGAGATAGCATCTTCTATGGGCTCGTTGTAGTAATTGGGCTTTTTTTCTCCATAGATGAATCCAGTATTCTCGTAGAGCTTGCGCGCTTTCACGTGGCTCTCTCGTACTTCGAGGGAAAAAGCTCTGTCTGAAAACCAGGCAAAAGCAGCTTTTAAAAGAGTCTCCCCAATACCAAGGCGTGAAGCACCAGGATCGCGGGCTAGTCCGCAGAGGTGGAGGGTTTTCGACTTGTCTTTTTCTTCTACCTCTGTGAAATAGGCAAATCCTAAAACCTCACCTTGAGTAGATTCTGCAATCAAAAACTCATACTTGTTTGGCTCTTTGAGCTTCTCTAGAGGAAACGTTCCACATCTGCCAAAACAGACTTTTTCAAGCTCGACAATCTTGGCAAGAACTGTGTCAAAATCGGAATTCGTAGAAAAAACGTTTCTCACATCGTAATGGATTTTTTCCCCTCCTAAGCGCTTTAGTTCGAACCGAGTATCTAGATGGTGGATGAGCCCATCTGGCATCTGCATGGGGTAGTTGTGTAAGCGCTCTAAGAAGCATTTCCAGACATTTTGAATGGCAGGGCTCTGTGTTGCCTCACCTGTAATGATGGTCAGCCTATCGTGAAGTGTATGGAGGTGATAATTTTGCTCAAATATGGGGCGGGGCGGTTGGGCTAAAATCGGTTTAATTTCGAGTAGTGCCGTTTTTACTGTGCCCGGCGGCAAAGCCTGCTCGAGCTGATCAATTGTTTTCAGATAATACTGGGCAAGAGGAGGAAGCGGCCGCGAATAGAAGCCATAAATCAGGCCAGCAATAAAACCAATGGTGGCCATGACAGATCCTGCGACAATAAAAGGAATGGAAAATACCGTAGCAATGAGCGCGCCGACTCCAAGTCCTAGGACAAGGCCTCCGAGTGCCTTAAGCGCAATACAGACAACGGGAGAGCAATTAGGCACCTCCACTGCGAAAGGAGTAAGGCTACCAGCCACTGCAGGAGAGGCGGAGCTAGTGGAAAGAAGCTGGGCAGCCATTGTTTAATCCTTGTGTTTTTAACAAGAGCAATTTTATAGTAAAAGCGTAATTAAAATCAAATGTTTAAGATCATATTATTTGTAATAATTTTTATCGCAACCCAGCGACTCTGCCACAAAGCTACAGATGGATTCACCCCCTCTAAAATCGCCTCCAATCTGACTTTTAATCCGCAGTTTGAGACGCAAGCCATTGATAATCAGCAAGAAAAAGAAATCCGCCACCTTCTTGAGCAACCCTTTACCTATCTAGGCAGGGGGGCTCAAGCCTATGTCTTTGCCTCCCAAGATGGAGAGGTCGTGCTCAAATTCTTTCGCCATCATCGCAGTCGTACCCTCCTTGCGAATCTGCTCTTTACCCTTCCCTCTCCTTTAAAAAAGCGACTAGAGCAAAGTCTAGAAAGGCGCAAAATCAAGCAGGAAAAGGACTTTCAAAGCTATAAACTTGCCTATGAGCACCTGCAGAAAGAGACCGCTCTTATTTATCTACATCTCAATAAGTCAGAAGGACTTAAGATCAAGATCCCCCTCTATGATAAAATCGGGGTCTACCATCTAGTCGATCTCGATCAGATGGAATTTATCCTGCAAAAAAGGGCAAAATTACTCTACCCCGCTCTAGAAGAGCTGATGGCACAAAATCAGATTCTAGAGGCAAAAACCGCCCTTTCTGAGCTTGTTTTACTGCTCAAGAAGCGATGCGAAGAGGGTCTTTTCGATAAAGACCCTGATTTGTGCACCAATTTTGGTCTGTTAGAGGGCCATCCTATCCAGATCGACGGAGGACGCTTTACGCAAGACCCGATTCGAAAAGATCCCGCCATCTATAAGCCCGAGATCATAAGAATCAGCGATCGACTGGTTCATTGGCTAGGCGAGCGCTCCCCGGAGCTTTCTCTCCATTTGCAAAAAGAAGTAGAAAACGTAAATTAAAAATGAAATTAATTTTCTTTTAATTTTATGCGTTATTTTATATAATGCATTTCATGTCTATTACTAAAATTCAAAACATTACAATATTAGAAAATATTTACTACGAATTAGAGCGCGTAGATCTGATTAATTTACGTTCTACAAATAAAGAAATACATGGACTATTAAATAATTTTCTTATCTTTAATCATTATTTTCATTTAGAAGATTTTGTTAAAAAGACCTTTACTTGGGAAACAAATCTCGCAGGACCGCTCTGGAGCCTTTTGAAAAGAGCGTCGACGATTTTAATTGGAGAGGACCATACGAAATTTTCCCATCGCAAATGGATGGCCGAGTTCATCCACAGATTCCACTTGTGCGTGGACAACTTTGTGACCCTAGTAGAAAATGCTAACCAGCTGCGTTTTGTAACCATAAAGATCCAAAGCTTCTTATGGGAAAAGACCAATCTCTTTCTAGTTGAAGAGCAAAAGAAATTTTTTAAAATATTTTTAACTTGCTCGAGCCTATTCTTTCGACTAAGAGAGGAGACCGACAGACACTCTTTTGTCCCCCTTGCAGAGCAGCTATTGGCTTATATAAAGAGCGGTTACCCCATAGAGCAGCAGAAGAGTTTGAAAGAAGACCTAGCTAGAGTATTAAGCGAGCATCCCTCTACCCTCTACTTCAAATTAGCCAAAGCGAGAATTTTCCTAGGCCTTGGCCAGAACATGCTAGAACAGATCAAGGAGCAGAGGCGCAGTTGGCATGAACTTCTTGCAAACGAGGAGTTGAATCGCCATCAGCAGCTGCTTAGCAACCTCTCTTTTTTTAAAGAAAGAAAAATTCTACTGGGAGGGCTTGGCCACACTGCCACAAAATATGCAACATCATATCCCATTCCCGCTATGTTGAGCGAACAAGCCATTTCTTTTATTAGTCTGACACCTCGCTTAGATGACGAGCACTTTGAAAATAGCGTGAGGGCAGAATCTCAGCTACCGACTTTTTCCCCAGGCAATCTGCGCGCTCTAGTAAAGGCCTTCCCTGAAGACGCAAACCCCGACTATTATAGAAAATATTTATTTTGGAATGAGACGGAACAAAAGGAGGAGCTTCAGCTCCTCCTTGAGCGGGAATTGAATCTCTGCATCAACGAATATCTGGAGCTTTTGGAGAGCCTTGTGAAAATCGAGGAAGAAGCTAAAAAACGGCAGGCCGAAGAAGAGGCGGAGACAGAACAAGTGCTCGAATATCTCGCTAAATTCTCCTTCTAATTTTAAAGCGAAAAAGCTCATAATGGCTCTTGTGCTTGACCCCCATTTGTCAAAGGCCCCTTCCCTCCCTTTATCTAGAAAAACCGCCTCTATTTTTGTAGCACTTGTCTTTTTCTGCATCTTGGCTTTAGGGCTCATCGATTATGCAGCGCAGAGAAAAACAGATGCTTTTTCAGTACAGGCTATTTCAGCAAGGCATAAAAGCGACCCTTCCTTTGCCACATCAGCTCTACCCCCTGCCGAAGAGGCCGAGTTAAAACAGGCGCTCTCTCAAAGCTACAGCTACTTGGCCTGTGGAGCGCAGACCCACGTCTTTGTAAGCCAAGACGGCGCCTATGTGATCAAGTTTTTTAAACAAAGGCTTTACCATCCTTGCTTGATCGATCACCTCCGCAAGGGGCGCGTCTTAAAGAAGGCAGAGAAGCTGCGCCGCGATTTTATGAGCTATAAAGCCGCTTTTGAAACGCTTCCTGAAGAAACAGGGGTTCTCTATCTCCATTTGCTCCCCACAGACCATCTCAAGACAAACCTTCAGATCTACGACAAAAACCATCGTGACTATACCCTTTTTCTTGACGACTTTGAGTTTATCATCCAAAGACGTGCAGAAAGAGCCCAAGATCGGCTCTATGCCCTCCTGAGCGCCGGAAAAAAAGAGGAGGCAAAAACTGCTTGTCGCTCTCTTTTTGCCCTGATTGCTGCCAGGGCAAAAAAAGGGTTTTGCGATAGAGACCCAGATATTGGCAATAACTGCGGCTTTCTTGGAGACAAGGCGATAAAGCTCGATGTAGGGCGCCTTGTAAAAGACCCCAAAATGGTAAACTCTATCAGAGAAGAGATCGCTCAGATTGCGCTGCCTTTCCGCGCTTGGATCGCTTGGGCCTTCCCCTCTTTCCTTGCTGAATTTGACGAGGAACTGGCAAAAGCCTGTGAAATTTAGACTCTGCCTTTTTCTTCTTCTTACCCCTCTTTTCTACTACTTCGGAGGGAAATTCTGCTCCCATCAGACAGATGGTTTTACACTCCTTAAAATCCAATCGACACTCCGCTATGACCCGCGCTTTGAAACAGGGCCACCACCAGAGAGACTCGCCTCTTTGCTGGACCAGCCTTTCACCTATTTAAATTCAGGAGGCCAGTGCTACGCCTTTCTTTCGCAGGACAAAACAGTGGTTCTGAAGCTCTTTAAGCACCATTTAAGGCGTGTTCCTTGGCTTTTCGATCACCTGCCCTTGCCACAGAGCTATGCCGCTCTTCGCCAGAAACAAAGAGAAAAAAGAGCGAGCAAGCTCGTGCGCGATTTTACAAGCTACACGCTCTGTTTCCACTCTTTGCAAGAAGAAAGTGGACTCCTCTACACACATCTCAATAAGACAAAAGAGTTGGGACTTCATGCCACTCTTATAGACAAACTGGGCATTGCGCACTCTCTTGACCTAGACAATTTTGAGTTTGTCCTGCAAAAAAAAGCCGATCTAGCCCTTGGCCATCTACAAAGGCTCATTGAGCGCGAAGAGTTTGAAGAGGCCAAAAAGAGAATCGATTCTATCTTCACGCTGATCCTCTCTCGCTGCGAAAAAGGCATTTACGACGAAGACCCACGACTGCACTGCAACTTGGGATTTTTAGAAGACAAGGCCATGCTCATTGATGTAGGCAGACTGCGTCTGGATGAGAGCCGCAGACAAAAAGAGATCTATAAACGCGATGTGGAAAAGATGGTCGTCCCTCTGCTAAAGTGGCTGGAAAAGCAAAGTCCCCAGCTTGCTAAGTACTTAGAATGGCGCGTAAAACAACTTTAAAGTGTACAAAGTCGAGTTTAAACCTTCTGCTTTTTTTACTCTGTTTTTGGGCCCTTGCCCGCTTCACCCACCATGAGACAAGCGGCTTTCGTTTAACCAAGCTAGAGGGCAATAGCTCCCCTCTTCCGAGCCAGCTTCCGCCTTCGCTTGCTGCAGAGGAAAAAAGGGCCATTGATGCGCTTTTTTCTGCCCCTTTTACCTACCTGGGAAGAGGCAAGCAGAGCTTTGCCTTTCTCTCAGAGGACGGAACAACTGTTCTAAAGCTCTTCATCCCCAATGAGCGGAAAGAAAAACTCAAAGCGACCTTTGAAAGTTATCAGCTTGCCTTTGATCTACTTAAGGAAGAATCGGGCTTGCTCTACTTTCATCCTCAAGAAGGAGAGGACAAGTTCCCTTCAGTCACCCTCATTGATCGTTTGGCAATTGCGCACCCCCTCGATCTGAATTCTAAAGGCTTTTTGCTGCAAAGGCGGGCGATCTTAACCTATGACTACCTCAGTACAAAGACAGAAGAGGAGGCGACAGCCGCAATCTATGCTCTGATCGCGCTCCTGCGCAGCAAAATGGACAAAGGCATTGCCGATAGTGACCCATTGCTGCGTGCCAACGTGGGTTTTGTGGGGAATTGTCCTATACAAATCGATCTGGGACCACTTAAGAAAGACCAGACGCTTCGCTCTAAAGAAAAACAGAGGGAGGTCCTTGTTTCTGCGACTCTAGCTCTTAAGCACTGGCTTGAAAAGAACCGACCCGAACTTGTGAAAGTGCTCGGTGATGCGATAGAGCCTTGAACTGGACTTTAGCCATTTGAGGACGATGATTTCTCTCTCAGGGGGCCGATAAATGGCTAAAGTCCAGTTGAAGCTTCAAGGCTCTATTTAATACAAACTATGCACTGTTTTTGGGTGTTCCGGCCTGGGTTTGGCTAGGTGGATTGTTGCCGGGAGTTTGATTAGAAGAAGAGCCTCTCACACAGCCGCAAGTGAAACAGTATTTAAAAAACTCGATTACATTGCTGCAAAATTTCTTCACCGTTTCCCAAGCTTTTGTAAAAAAGCTCTGATCGGCTGAACCAGCGGTGCTGCTTGAGCTGAGTGTGCTCTGCCCTTGTTGCTGCCCCTGAGCCTGCTCGGGAGCAACAGCTCCTTGGGAACCCAGTGTTGGGGTAACAGTCGCTTGACCAACGTTTGTTGTATACATATAACCTCCTAACAGAAAAAGTTTTCGCCTCATTTTAGCCAAAGAGAGAAAAAAACAAAAGGAGAGATTTTTTTATACTGGACTTTAGCCATTTGAGAACGATGATTTCTCTCTCAGGTAAGCCAAGTTTTTTAACCATTTCCAAAAGGTAGGCTTGAGAATTGCCACCTTTGAACCTATCCGCAAATTCGAAGGTACTGATTTTTGAAGGATTTTTTTGTCATTTTTAAATCTGAGAGAGAAAGGGCGTCCGACAAATGGCTAAAGTCCAGTTATAACCCAACTTGCTACCTATCCTCCTTAGCCGCATAGCAAGTTGGGTTTATAGAGATAGAAAAAAATTAAGAACTAAATTTTTTCGCTTCACATTGTGCCGATCGGCTCGCTCTGCCTCTTCGATTAAGGAGGCCATTTTTTTAAAGGGTCTTTTCTCACAAGAGAGCGTAAAAAGAGGGCTTAAAATTGCGCCCAGCTCTAAAGAATTGAGCTCTTCGGCATGAGCATCTAACAGCTCCAAAACCGCAGCGTAATCTTTTATTAAGGCACGTTCGAGCATCTCTTGCAAAGCAGCAAGGGTTGGAGCCTCTAAAGGAGCTACATCAAATCGAAAGCGGGCACAGCGCGAAACAATGGTCGGCAGAAGGAGCGTCTGGTCATGGGTAAGGAGTAAAATAATGGTATCTGGAGGAGGCTCTTCAAGAATCTTGAGCAGGGCTTGGCTGCTACTTGGCAACATTTTTTCCGCTTCATCGAGCACAAAGAGCTTGCAGCTTGCCTCAAAAGGAGGCAGAGCGGTTTCTGCAATCATCTGGCGAATCTCTTCTACGACGTATAGATCGCTCTTTGGATCAGGAGCATACAGGTGCAGATCGGGATGGCTTCCTGACTCAATTTTTGGCCCATGCAAAGGGCCAAAAAGAGCTTTTGCAAGCTCTTTTCCAAGAGTTGCATCGACTTTTCCCCTCGGTCCTGTAAAAAGCAGAGCCTGAGGAAGGCTGTTTGAAGAAAGTCTCTGCTCAAGTAGAGGATGCATCCCTCTCAATTTGCAAGCTTCAAGGGTTTTTAGGCAAGATTTGAGCTTGCCTCTTTTCCCAGCGTAGATGCAAATTGCCAAAATTCATACTTGAAACGTTCTGCTTTCTCCGTACACTGCTGGTTAAAACTTTCAAGCTCTGGGGGAAAGGGTTCCATCCTTGTGGTAGAATTTTGTAAATGGGCAAGGATCCCTTTCGAACATCTTCCTATGTTAAGCAAAAGATAACTAAACCGATAAAGTAGCCAATCCGCTTGCTCTACTTTTTCGGGAGACAGCTGAACCGCTATTCCTTGAAACACCCGGCAAATTCTTCTGTCTTTCTGCACAAGGGCTCGCTCCACTCTTTCTGCAAGAAGAAACAGATCTTGCGGTTGTCTCAGAGAAATTCTCGCTCTGAATTCACCTTGGGGGAAAAAGACGTTGATCAACGCATCAATAGTCTGATTAAAATTCTGGACTTCTCTTACAACATCTTGACCCGCGTTCACTGCTATGGAACTAATCTGTTGGGGATAAATAGCCATTTCGCCTCCTAATTTATTACTTAACGAATTTGATTATAATAACAATCAAGATTAAAAACAACATTTTATTTTGCAAATGTAGAGAGAAGTATTGAAAATTATAAAATTTCTTGAATCTTCTCTAAGGCCTGCTCGAGGAGTTCTTCTTTGGACTGCCTCGCGTCAAGGATACAAAAGCGCCCCAGATCTTCTCTAGCTAGCTCTAAAAAGGCTGCGCGGATCTTCTCATGAAAGGAGAGAGCCTCCCCTTCGATGCGATCTTTAGAGAGGTTACTCACCCTCTCCAGGCCAATGCGAGGGTCGAGATCGAGATAGAAGGTGAGGCGAGGCTTTAATCCTTGAGTAGCAAAGTGGCAAAAGGCGGCTACCTGTTCCTTCCCAAGGCCTCTGCCAATTCCCTGATAAGCAATGGTCGAATCATTGTAACGATCACAGAGGACAAGATAGCCCCGCGAAAGGGCAGGGAGGATTTGTGTTTCAAGGTGCTGGGCTCTATCCGCTAAAAAAAGAAAGAGCTCCGCTCTTGTTGTGATGGGGTTTTCTGCCCGCTCAAGAAGCAAAGAGCGAATTTTTTCCCCAAGAGGGGTAGCTCCTGGTGCTCTTGTCCTCATCACTTTTTTGCCTTTTGAGCAAAGGGCTCTATCTATCCCTTCAATCAGCGTGGTTTTCCCCGCTCCATCCCCGCCTTCAAATGTGATGAATGTTCCACTTGCCATGGAAATCACTCGGGAAGAGGAGCAGAGGAAGCGCTGAGTTTTTGTACAGCAATGAGTATATCGTCTTCTTTGAGGTTCACAAGGCGCACTCCTTGAGTCGAGCGGCCCATCACTCGGACATCTTTCATTGAGATACGGAGGGTTTGGCCACTTTTTGACATCATGAGAACTCCCTCTGCATCGGCAACGGCAAGTCCTACTACGACAGAGCCATTGCGCTGACTTGTGATGATGGAACGGACTCCTACAGCGCCGCGGCTTGTCTGGCGGAAATCGCTCACTTTGGACCGTTTACCATAGCCATTTTCACAGACAACAAGGAGGCTTTCATCATCGGAGACAATCTCGCAAGAGACAACCTCATCCCCCTCTCCGCGCAGCAAGACCCCGCGCACCCCTCTTGCGACTCTGCCAATCGGTCTTACAGTCGATTCATCAAAGCGTACCGCCATCCCATTTCGGGTAAAGAGCATCACCTGCTCACCCTGTCTGCAAAGACGTGCGGCAATCACCTCATCGCCCTCATCGATATTGATCGCATAGACCCCTTTGCGGCGTGGAGAGCTAAAAGCACTGAGCAATGTCTTCTTCACCACTCCATTTTTTGTCGCAAGGAAAATCGAGGCTTCTCCTTCGAAATTCTCTACGCAAAGAACGGCGGCAATACGCTCGCCGCTACCTAGATCCTCGAGAAGGTTGATCAGCGGCTTACCTTTTGATCTGCGTCCTGTTTCTGGAATTTGCCAGGTCTTGAGCCAGTAACAGCGACCAAAACTTGTAAAGATCAGCAAGGTGTCATGGGTAGAGGCAACGTAGACAGCTTTTAAGATGTCACTCTCTTTCTTCATATCCATTCCAATGACGCCTTGGCCCCCTCTTCGCTGCTCGCGGAAAAAAGCAACTGGCATCCGTTTGATGTAATCATCTTCGGAAATGGTGACAACCACCTGTTCTTTGGGGATCAGATCTTCAATGTTGAATTCCCCTTCAGCAGCGATGATTTTGGTCTTTCTCTCTGAACCATGATGTTTTTTTAGCTGCTCGAGCTCCTCTTTAATGAGCTTGCGTACAAGCGCTTCAGAAGCAAGGAGTGCTCTGTAGTGGCTAATCATTTCAAGAACAGTTTTCTGCTCGAGCTCAAGCTTTTCTTTTTCTAGCCCGGTGAGCTGGTAGAGTTTTAGCTCAAGGACAGCTAAGGCTTGCCTATCGGAGAAATGGAACTTTTCGATTAAAAGGGTTTTTGCTGCCTCTTTATTTTCGCTCTGTCGAATGATCTTAACAAGCTCGTCGAGATGGTGGAGCGCCTTGAGATATCCCTCTAAAAGGTGTGCGCGTGCCTCTGCTTTAGCCAGTTCAAAGCGGGTGCGTCTGCGAATCACTTCGATGCGATGATCCACCCAGGCCTGGATGAACTCTTTGATATTCATGGTTCTTGGCAGACCTTTATCTAGGGCAAGCATGTTGCAGCCAAAGGTCATCTGCATCTCTGTGAACTTATAGAGCTGGTTGATTGTCACATCGGGGATCTCTCCGCGTCTGAGCTCCATGACAATCCGCATTCCGTCTTTGTCTGACTCATCGCGAAGGTCTGAAATCCCAGAAAGGGTCTTTTCTCCGACAAGCTGGGCGATTTTTTGGATGAGCGTCGATTTGTTGACACTGTAGGGAATCTCATCGACAACAAGCTTCTTGCGATCCCCATCTTCTTCCTCTTCGACGCGGATCACCCCGCGCAGGATGATCTTGCCATAGCCTGTATGGTAAGCCTCTTTGATGCCTCTAAAGCCGCAGATGACCCCTCCTGTTGGGAAATCGGGAGCTGGCATGACCTCCATGATGGAGTCGATGCTAACTGTTGGATCATCGACCACAAGCTCGGTAGCTCGAATGAGCTCTAAGAGATTATGAGGAGGAATGTTCGTGGCCATCCCGACCGCGATTCCCGAAGAGCCATTAGCAAGGAGATTGGGAAATTTTGCAGGGAAGACGACGGGTTCTTCTTTTGTCTCATCGTAGTTGGAAACATGGTCAACGGTCTCTTTATCGAGATCCTCCATCAGCGCCATAGAGGCGTGGGTCAGTCTTGCCTCGGTATAGCGCATAGCAGCTGGAGGATCGCCGTCAATCGAGCCAAAGTTTCCCTGGCCATCGATCAGTCGATAACGCATCGCCCAGTCCTGCGCCATCCGGACAAGGGTCGGATAGATCACTGTCTCCCCGTGAGGGTGAAAATCGCCGGAGGTGTCTCCGGAGATCTTGGCGCATTTGCGGTGTTTGCCACCGGGAGAGAGACTGAGAGCGCGCATCGCGTAAAGGATCCGTCTTTGCGAAGGTTTCAGGCCATCGCGCACATCGGGAAGAGCGCGCGAGATGATGACAGACATCGAATAGCGCAGGTAGCTTTCCTTCACCTCTTCTTCGACGTTGCGAGGGAGAATGATCTCATCGGGTGTGTAACTCATCGATCTCCTTACATTAAATATCTAAGTTTTTCACAGAAAGGGCATGCTGCTCAATAAATGCTCGCCGAGGAGGGACCTCTTCGCCCATGAGCATGGTAAACATGTGATCTGCTGCCACCGCATCGGGAATCGTCACCTGAATGAGTGTGCGCAGCGCAGGATCCATCGTCGTTTCCCAAAGTTGATCGGCGTTCATCTCTCCAAGACCTTTGTAGCGCTGAAGCTCAATCCCTTTGCGCCCGCAGACTCGGATACGCTCTAACCCCTCTTTGAGCGTATAGATGTGGAGCTCTCCTTGTCCCTCTTCTAAAACATCAAAAAGCTTGCCATCTGCTACCGTGTAACTGTCTAGAGAAAACTCAAAAGCGGACAGGCGCTCTTTAAGAGCCTGAAGCTCATCTGGACGGTAAAACTCTGCACAGGGGAAACTCTTCGGAGTAAAGCGCATCATCTCCTCGGAGCGCTCCTCTTCTGGGATAGAGGCCAAGGTGCGAGCATGCTGCTGTCTTTGGATCTCTTCATACTCTTTCTTAATTTCTCCAAGCTGCTCCTCTTCGTAGAGAAGATCGACCCGCTCGCCCATCTTCACTTGGAAGCGAGGCAGTCTTCCCTCGGCATCTTTAGAGGCGATAAACTGGCGAAAAGAGATCCCCTTCCTCTCGAGTGAGGTTAAAAACAGTTCCACATCGCGAATGAGAGAGATCAGCTCTTTGATTTTGCTAGTTGGCAAAGGTTCTGCGTGACCAGAAAGACGAATCGAAAGATCACCTGTTCCAAGCTCGAGCAGATAATCATCCATCTCCTTTTCGCTATGGATGTAACGTTTTACTTTTTTGCGAGTGACCCGATAAAGCGGCGGCCGTGCGATGTAGACAAACCCCTGCTCAATCAAAGCGGGCATATGGCGATAAAAGAAGGTCAGCAGCAGCGTGCGGATGTGGGAGCCGTCGACATCAGCATCGGTCATGATGATGATTTTATGATAGCGGAGCTTCTCGAGATTGAAATTATCACTTCCAATGCCACAGCCAAAGGCAGAGACCATCGCCCCAACTTCTTGATTTTGCAAGATCTTCTCAAGCCTTGCTTTTTCCACATTGAGAATCTTTCCGCGGATCGGCAAAATCGCCTGGAATCTGCGGTCGCGTCCTGTCTTGGCAGAGCCCCCCGCGGAATCTCCTTCGACAATATAGATCTCACAGAATTTGGGATTCCTCTCCTGGCAATCGGCCAGTTTGCCCGGCAGTCTTGCCCCATCCAAAGCTGTTTTGCGAAGGGTCAGTTCTCGCGCCTTACGCGCAGCCTCTCGCGCTTGAGCTGCCAGGAGCGCCTTTTCGACAATGATTCGAGCTGTAGAGGGATTTTCACTTAAATAGGTCGTAAATTCTTCACCGACAATTTGCTGGACAATTGAGCCCACTTCGCTATTGCCCAGTTTTTGCTTGGTCTGACCCTCAAACTGCGGATTGGCTACTTTAAGAGACAAGACTGCAGTTAGCCCCTCGCGAAGGTCATCTCCCGATACTGAAACTTTTTCCGCTTTGGCTATCTGTGCTGTTTTGATGTACTGATTTAAAACACGGGTCAAAGCCGTTGAAAAGCCGCTGACATGTGTTCCTCCATGCCTAGTGGCGATATTGTTGACGTAGGAGAGAAGATTTTCAGAGAAAGAATCATTCCACTGCATGGCAAGGTCAAACTCGACCATCCCCTCATCACCCTCTTTGGATCCGCGGATATAAATGGGTTTTGGAAACAGCGGAGTCTTATTTTCATTTAAAAAGGCGACAAATGAGATGATTCCTCCCTCAAAGAGGAAAGTCACATCCGGGTGCTCGCTGTCTCGCTCATCGCGAAGAAAGATCGTAATGCCGCGGTTTAAATAAGCGAGCTCTCGCAGCCTTCTTTGCAGGGTATCATAATCAAAGCTTGTAACTGAAAAAATCCCCTCGTCGGGCCAAAAGGTGACCGTTGTTCCCGTTGCCGCCTCTTCTCCTATCTGCTTGAGAGGTGTTGCGACCTTCCCTTTGGCAAAGTCCATGGCATACGATTTGCCCCCCTGCCTGACCTCGATGTGCATCTTTTGAGAAAGGGCATTGACGCAAGAGACTCCCACGCCATGCAATCCCCCGGAAACCTTATAGGTGTTTTTGTCGAATTTTCCGCCGGCATGCAAAATCGTCATCACGACCTCGAGCGCGGATACGTCTCGTCCCTGTTTTTTCGACTCCCCTTCGTGGCGTCCCACCGGAATCCCGCGCCCATTATCGATCACACTGACACTGCCATCTTTATGTAGGATCACCCGAATTTCTGTGCAGTATCCAGCGAGTGCCTCATCGATGCTATTGTCTACCACCTCATAGACGAGCTGATGAAGTCCATTAAAATGGGTATCCCCGATGTACATCCCGGGTCTTTCACGCACCGCTTCGAGTCCCTCTAAAACGGTGATGGCACTTGCATCGTACTGTTTATCTCGCGTCATGGTCATGAGTACCTAAAAAAAATTCATATCGCCCCGATCCGAAACCGGATCTGCCGGATTCGTGCGGAGGGAAATTGCCTCTTCAGCTCGCTGAGAAGGCGCATCTGTTCATACTGCACAAGGAGGCTGAGTAAGCTAGAATTTCCCACCCTTACCGTAAGCACTCCTGCCTCAAACATTTCTGCCCGTGTCAGCGGAGCCAATTTCTCCCCCACAAGCTGGGGCCAAAAAGAGATAATCAGATCGGGGCGCTGTGCCCCTTTTTCTCGCAATTTGCGCAAAAAAGAGGGGAAAAGCCCTGCGAGTTTTTTATTGCTCATGATAAATGGCTAAAGCCCACTGACAATCCCAATATAGACTTTAAACGCTAAAAAATCAAGCGACTGATGCCCACTGCAATTAAAAAATAAATAGACATGGAAAGGAAGTCGTTAAAGGCCGTCACAATGGGCCCCGAAGCCACCGCAGGATCGACACCAATGCGCGCAAATAGGAAAGGAGAGAAGACCCCGAGTAACGTTCCGGTTGCACAGGCTCCAAAGAGTCCCACAGAAAGGAGAAGCCCAACGGCAAAAGGACTCACACCTGTTCCTGCGCCTGCGACAAAATTGAAAAAATAGACAAAGATCCCACAGAGCAGTCCAAAGACAAGGCCAATGAACCCACCCATTAAAAGCTCTTTGAAAATGATCCCTCTCCGGTTGCCAGGTGTGATCATACCAAGGGCCATGCTTCGAACAAGAACCGTTGAACATTGGATCCCGATATTGCCCGACATCCCCGTGATCAAAGGAATGAAAAAAAGAGCAAACGTTAAAAGACCTTGCTGTGCCCTGTCAAAAGAGGAAATCACCCCCACATTGATCAGTCCCGCACACATCGTCACAATCAGCCAGGGACTGCGCGACAAAAACCGTTTTAAAGAGGGCTCATACTCACTGACTTTCTCTGTCGTACCCGCCATGCTTCCAATCGTCTCGTCGAGAATATCGCCCATGGCATCCAAGACATCCTCATAGGTAATGATCCCGATGAGATGGTTGGAAGCGTCTACAACCGGAAGAGCGGGGATTTTATAGCGCTCGACAAGATCTACCACCTCGTCGCGAGAGACCTCAGCGGTCACCTTATGGAGCACAGGGCGCATCACTTGTCTTAAAGGCAGATGGGGCGGATTGACCATGAGGTTACGTGAAGGGACATAGCCCAAGATCTCCCCAGCCTGGCCGAGAACAAAAATCTGATGGGTCAGGTCAATGCCGGGATGGTTGCGAATATAGCCCGCTGCCTGCCCAATCTGGATATCCATGGGGAAAGCAAAAAATTCGCTCGTCATGAGGCGCCCCGCCGTATTGCGGGCATTTTTCTCAATCTCGAGGATCTGACTGGCCCGACTCGGCTCGAGCATATCGATCACTTTGCGGTAACGTCTTTCAGAGAGATCCTCAAGCACCTCCACGGCTTCATCGGGCGGCATGTGTTCAATCAGCTCTTTCACCTGCTCATCGCCGATCTCTCGCAAAACAGCAATGCGAGTCGAACTTCCCGTGTTGATCATAAAAGAAATTTTTTCTTCTACATCCGCCAGGTTCCGAAAAAGCACCGCGCGGGCGTGTGGAGGAATGCGAGAGGCTGCGTGGGCCAGGTCAATGGCCGAATGCTCAGAGGCAATCTTGGCCACATCGTGTAGGATGATCGCCTGGGTGGGCTTATCAAACGCACACTCTAATTTTTCAATTAAAAGATCGTCGAGCTGAGAGGTGCGCGACTCTTGCTGTTCTGTCTCTAACATCTGAACCTCCCACGCAGGATTCTACTCTTCTTTAGAGTTTCTTTCAATCGGATCTTTGTGTAGACTGCAGCAGTACCTAAACCCCCCACCCGTTTCGTGACATGTATTCTCCTAAAAAAATCCGCAATATCGCCATCATTGCCCACATTGACCATGGCAAGACGACCCTTCTAGACGCCCTCCTCAAACAGTCCAACATCTTCCGCGACAACGAACTTGTCCCCGAGAGAATCATGGATAGCTATGATCAGGAAAAAGAGCGCGGGATCACCATTTTTGCCAAGCACACAAGTCTTTTTTTTGAAGATTTTAAGATCAACATCATCGATACCCCTGGCCACGCTGATTTTTCCGGAGAGGTGGAAAGGGTACTCGGTCTTGTCAACTCGGTCCTTTTACTTGTCGACGCCAATGAGGGACCCATGCCGCAGACCCGCTTTGTTCTCTCTCAGGCGCTCAAACAGGGCTTAAGGCCAATTGTCGTCCTCAATAAAATCGACCGCCCCAATGCCGACCCCGACCGAGCGCTCAACCTCACCTTTGATCTATTTGTCGAACTCGGAGCCTCCGATGAACAGCTCGATTTTCCCATCGTCTATGCCTCTGGGCTCTCGGGCTTTGCCTTCTTAAAACTAGACGATCCACGCACCGATATGAAACCGCTCTTTCAGCTCGTCATCGACAAGGTCCCACCACCACCCGGAAACTTAGAACTGCCTTTCCTCATGCAAGCAACCACCCTTTCCTACGATGACTATGTAGGTCGCCAAGCCTGTGGAAGAATTCTCGAAGGAAAAATCAAAAAAGGTGAGGCTGTCGTCCGCATTGGCAAAGAGGGCCATCCCGAAACCCATCGCATCACCCGCATCGAGGGGTACCATGGGCTGCGCCGCGTCGAAATGGAAGAGGCGGGAGTGGGTGACATCGTCAATCTCGCTGGTATTCCCGAGGTGATGATCGGAGACACTTTCTGCTCTCCCGATCACATCGTGCAGCTCCCGCCCATTACCCTTGCCGAGCCTACACTTTCGATCGACATCATGGTCAATTCTGGCCCCTTTGCAGGGAAAGAGGGCAAACACATCACCATGAACAAACTGCGCGACCGCCTCCTTCAGGAAAAAAGGGCCAATATTTCTCTTCGCATTGAGGAAATCTCTGGACGTGAAGATGCCATGCGTGTTTCGGGAAGAGGTGAGCTCCATCTCTCCGTTCTCATCGAAGCGATGCGACGCGAAGGATACGAGTGCTGCATCTCCAAGCCACAGGTCATTCTCAAAGAGGAAAATGGGGTCAAACTCGAACCCTTTGAAGTGGCTCACATTGAAGTTCCTCAGGAGTTTTCAGGGGCAGTCATTGAAGAGCTTTCCCGTCGCAAAGGCGAGATGCGCATGCTCAGCACAAACGAGCACAATATCACCTCCCTCGAGTTTCTGATTCCGACAAGAGGCCTCATGGGCTACCGCAACGAGTTCTTAACCGTCACGCGGGGGCTCGGCATCCTCACCTCTCTCTTCGACAGTTTTGCTCCCTTTAAAGGCGAAATCCCCGGACGCAAGCAGGGAGTCATGATCGCTAATGCGCAAGGAAGAGTCACCGGCTATGCCTGCTTCAACCTCCAGGAAAGGGGCAGTCTCTTTGTCAGCCCAGGCACTGAGGTCTACGAGGGAATGGTGGTTGGAGAACAAAAGCGAGACAATGATCTTGTGGTCAATGCTGTACGTGAAAAACAGCTCACCAACGTCCGCGCCTCCGGCAGTGACGAAAACATCATTCTCACTCCTGCGCGCACCTTTACCCTTGAGCAGGCCATCGACTTTATCGAAGACGATGAGCTCATCGAGGTGACTCCAAAGTCTATACGCCTACGCAAGCGCTTTTTAAAGGAGCTGGATCGGAAAAGGCACTAGAAAAATGGAGTAAGTTAATAATTTTAATCCTTGCCTAAAAAGATTCGACTGCTTCATAATTGACTGCACAGTTAATAATTTTTATTAAACTACAGGAGGATTAAAAATGGCTAATTCAGTGGATATTATAGGCGGTCTACCAAATGATTGTTTATCTGAAATTCTGAGACGTCTAGAACCAAGAAAGGCCGCCCATTGCGGCGAGGTGAGCAAGCAGTGGTACCAGGTGACCAGAGAGCCTGCCCTATGGTCAAAAATCATTCCAAGTCTTCCCTTTTCTCGTGAGCAAACAATTAGCTTGTACTGGAGAAATAAAGTGCTTTTGACTCTTCCTTCTTCGACCGTTGAATTTGTGGCTGAAAGATGTAGCTTTTTTTTTCAAAACCTTCCCTTCGGCAAAACAGGAGAATTTACCCTCATAAACACCGATTTCCGCTGGAATGCAAAAATAAAGTTTGGTTCTGGAACAAATGATAAGCATACGCCACCGGATATTACAGCTGGTCTTCTGTTTAACCCCCTGATTACAATCGCCGAGCAAGGATATACAGTGAACATCACCAGAAGCCCCCCCGCAATCTTGCTGCAATTTGCATTCATTACTATATCCGATTGTCAAAAAGACTTCTCCGAGGAGCTTCTCGCGAAACTTAAAGATGTCTGCAGAGCCAAAATGAACGAGCTCGAAAACGCGGCCAAAGCGGCTCTTCCCGGCCCATCTAACCCCGGACAGGCCTAAAACTATAAAAACTTATAGAGAGGGAGCGAAAAGCTCCCTTTCTTTTTACTATAAACGTCCTCCCTAAAGCCCATGTTGCAAATAACAGCACCACTCCACCTACTGTATCAGGTTTGTTGCATAATTGGCTTTTAGCATGCAACTTGCTAAAAATAAGGTATTTAACCACAGAGCTCACAGAGAACACAGAGATTAAAAAATTAAGACGGATACTCCACAGGTGTTTGTAGAGCATTTCTCTTGTTTTTTAATCTCTGTGTTCTCTGCGAGCTCTGTGGTTAAGTATTCTATTTTAAGAGCATTAAGTTGAAAAGTGCATTACGCAACAAAGCCTACTGTATCTACAGTTCAAGTCTTAAAACAAAATTCATTCTAAGTTATTTTGCGCATCTTTTCATCAGATGCGCATCTTTTGCTTGTTAACAAATAAAGACGCTGGCATAATTTTATTAAATTATTAATTTTTAATTAGTGGTTTGTGTAATTAAATAAAGGATTCTAAGAATGTCAGTTAATATAATAAGTATACTTCCACCAGATTGTTTAATTAAAATTTTCTCTAAGGTAAAATATCGCGAGGATATTTTGAATTGCATGGCAGTTAACACATGGTTACGAGAGTTCATTAGAAACGAACCTCGTTTTCTCTCCCTTATCTATCCCCCAGAAGTTTCGTTTCCGGAAAAGATGACCATCAAGGAACTCTCTCATCGGACCATTGGTTCTAAACGCTTTATGATCGCACACATTAGAATGTTTTTGAATCAAATACGCATCAACAACCTAGGCGTATTTAACTGTGTTTTTCAATACAATCCTGAATGTCGAATCCAAATAAAATTTGGGTACGGACAGGTCTCTGAAACAACAAAACCAGATCGTGAAATTTCTTGCCTTTACGTGCAAAAAATTAATGATCCTCATTTAATAGAAGAAGCCTTTGAACATACCCATCTAAAGTCGGCCATTGTTTCGTACGAGGCCCTTCTCCCCCTCTCTTGGGAGCTAGATTTAGAAGTTCAAAAAATCTTCTACGATAGATACAAAAAATTGCCCGATTGAACGCTCATTTTTCTTGCGTTTGCCAAGAAAAAATTGCACCATGATGGCGTGAAAAAAGAGGCAGAGGTTGTTAGGCAGATGTTCAATGCCATCTCTGCGACCTATGACAGGGTCAATGCGACTCTATCTCTTGGGATCGACAAGAGGTGGCGGCGCCATCTCTTGGAGAAACTCCCCGAAGGAGCTGCTCTCCAGGTTTTAGATATTGCCACAGGAACGGCCGATCAGCTCATCGCTCTTTTAGAGGGCTGCCCACAAATCAGAAAAGCCGTTGGCGTCGATATTGCCGAAAAGATGCTCTCTTTAGGGCGTCGTAAACTCTCGCAAAGAGCTCTTGAAGAGCGCGGAGAACTCTTTTGTGCGGACGCCCTTGAGCTTCCTTTTGAAGAGGCTAGCTTTGATTGTACAACCATTACGTTTGGGATTCGCAATGTCGCCGATCCTCTCATCGCTCTTGAACAGATGCATCGTGTGCTCAGGTCAAAGGGGCGTGCTCTCATTCTCGAGTTTTCTCTTCCGCCCCATCCACTGATTAAAAGAGGCTACCTTTTTTATTTGCGCCATGTCTTGCCAAAAGTTGGAGGGTTTCTCTCCGGTCACGCCCCTGCCTATGTCTACCTCAATCAAACCATTGAGCAATTCCCCTGCGGAGAAGCCTTTTGCACTCTCATGCAAGAGGCAGGATTTAGCCAAGCAACCGCTTATCCTTTCACATTTGGCATTGCCACTTTGTATGTAGGGGAAAAATAGTCTTCATGGATCTGCTGGATTGGTTGCAAGAGGCGGATGAATTTCCCAAGTTCTACTGGCGCTCTAAAGAAGGGGTGGAATATGGAGCCTGTGGAAGAGAAGAGTCTTTGGGTCCGCTGCAGATAGGCGGGAGGAGCTTTTTCAATCAACCTCTAGATGAGCCCCCATGGGATTCTTTCCCCCATTCGGTTTTTTGGACGCCTAAGTGGCAGAAAAGAGGGATCGATTCGAGATCTGATTATTGCACGCCAAAAGAAAGAGTCGTGCCTACCTCTTTTTTGCCAAATAGAGCGCAGTGGGAAGCCCTTGTCCAAGACGCGCTTGCAAAAATGGAGCCGGGGCTTTTTAAAAAGGTTGTGCTCGCACGCCGCTCGGAGTTTGAGGAGGAAGTTGACCCCTTTTCTCTTCTTAAATCACTCAAAGCCTATAGCCAGGGAGCGACCCTTTTTGCTCTCTCTTTTTCTAGAGAAGCTGTTTTCTTGGGCGCTTCTCCCGAAACTCTCTATCGTAGAAGAGGCCGGCTGATCGAGGTGGATGCGCTCGCTGGTACAAAAGCGCTCCAGGGCTTTTTTTTGCCTAAAGAAGAGGAGGAATTTGCTCTTGTCAAACACTCGATCGAGGAGGCTTTAGCTCCTTTGTGTAAAAAAGGAGTGTGGCAAACAGAGGATAGAACGCATGAGACCGCTTTTCTTGTCCACAAGTTCAACCGTTTTTGCGCAGAATTAAAAGAGGGAATTTGCGATCATGATCTCCTTGCCGCTCTGCACCCGACAGCTGCACTTGGGGGTTTTCCGAAACAAGAGGCTCTGCAGTATCTCTTAAAGCACGAGCCGTTTGAAAGAGGCTGGTATGGCTCGCCTCTTGGGTTTTTCACTAAAGAAGAAGCGGAGTTTCTTGTGGCGATTCGCTCTAGTGTTGTCACGCAAAAGAGCGTTTTTGCTTTTACGGGAGCAGGCATTGTGAAGGGCTCAGATCCCTCCCTCGAATGGGAGGAGCTGAATCGAAAAGAGAGAGTTATAGGAGAGAGCTTATGTCGCCAAAAGGCAATGAAGGCATAGCTTATGAGCTGGTGAATCAGCTCATCTTGCAGGGAGTCGATTATTTTTGTCTGGCTCCTGGACTGCGGCTCACCCCCTTTGCCGTTGCAATCGATGCCCATCCAAAGGCGCATCTTTTCACCCACTTCGATGAGAGAGGAGTTGCCTTTCATGCACTTGGCTATGCCAAGGCATCGGGAAAACCTGCCGCGATTGTCGTGACCTCGGGCAGCGCCCTTGGCAATTTGTATCCCGCTGTCATGGAAGCTTCTTACGCGCAGGTGCCATTAATTCTTCTGACAAGCGATCGCCCTCCTGAAATGAGAGAGGTCAAGGCCAATCAGACTTGCGACCAGGTGAAGTTTTTTGGTCGCCATGTTCGCTTCACCTTCGATCTTCCCTCTGCCCACGCAGAATTTCCTCCCCGTTTTCTCGCGACACTTGTCGCTCAAGCCGTCTATCGCGCTAAAGAGAGCGGAAATAGCGGCCCTGTACAGCTCAACTGCCCTTTCCCTGAGCCGTTTTTGGCCCATGTTCCAGAAGGGGTAGCCACTGAAACCCCTTGTATTTATGAAGAGACCAAGACAACGGTTTCAAGAGAGGGTCTTGCCCGCATCGCAGCTCTTCTTCAAAAATCGAGGAAAGGAGCCATTGTGGTGGGAACAATGCCCTCCGGAGTCGACCTGACTCCTTTGATCCAGCTGGCAGAAAAACTGAGGTGGCCTCTCTTAGGCGATATTACCTCAGGGCTGCGCTCGCTTGGATCCCCATTCCCATGCATCCGCTACTGGCAGCGTCTGATTGTCGAGGATCAGGGGTTTGCTCCTGAGTGTATTTTGCACCTCGGAGATCAGTGCGTCTTTAAAAAACTCTTCCAGTGGAGAAATAAGGCGACCTCTCTTGTACAGGTGAGTCTGCATGCAGAGCCCTGGGATCCAAGCTTCCAGCTCACTCACCGAGTCATCTGCGATCCGCTCTCTTTTTGCAAAGAACTGCCAGCTTTTGTGGAAGAGGAAAAAGAGACGGCTTGGATCGACCTTTGGCTTGCCTCTGCAGAGAGGGTCGATCAATTGATGCAGGCAGAATTTTGTCAGGAAGAGGCTCTTTCAGAAATTGGGCTGTTTCGAGCGCTGATGGACTCTCCCCATGCTCTTTTTGTTGCCAATAGCATGCCAATCCGCGATGCCGATCGTTTTTTCTTTCCAGAAAAGTCTACCCCTCCCATTTTTGCCAGCCGTGGTCTCTCTGGCATCGACGGCAATATCGCCACCTGCGCAGGAATAGCGAGCCAGCAGCCTCTTGTTGCCATTATCGGAGACTTAGCAGCACTCCACGATCTCAATTCTCTTGCCATGCTCAAAAAGTCAACGCACCCGCTCACCCTGATTGTCATCAACAACGGAGGTGGAGGGATCTTTGCCTTTACAGCCGCCCATCAAAAGGAAAAAGTGCGCGAAGAGATTTTGGCAGGGAGCCACTCCTATACATTTGAACAGGCTGCCGCTCTTTTTGGCATTGACTATGTGTGTGCAAAGCGCAAGGAAGAGCTGCTTCCCTTCCTCGGAAAGACCGCTCTGATCGAGCTCTTTACCTCCAGAGAAGAGAATTTTGCTCTGCATAAAGCTTTGGAAGAAAAAATTTCTGAAGCTCTTGACCAAAGCTGCTCTTTGAGGTAAAAGTTTCTATCATTATGTCGTTTGCTGTTTCTTCAGAAGTTCACTGGACACCGGTCGGTCAGTACACCGACATTCTCTACCACAAATGGGAAGGGGTCGCCAAGATCACCATCAACCGTCCCGAGGTGCGCAATGCGTTTACTCCGCTAACTGTCGATGAGATGATGCATGCATTAAATGATGCGCGCTTTGATCCAAAAATAGGGGTGGTCATTCTGACCGGTCAGGGGAAAGAGGCTTTTTGCTCGGGAGGCGATCAGCGGGTCCGCGGAAATGCGGGATATGCCGATGAGGCGGGGTGCGAGCGGCTCAATGTGCTCGATTTTCAGAGGCAAATTCGCAGCTGCCCCAAGCCTGTGATTGCCATGGTGGCAGGCTATGCCATTGGAGGCGGCCATGTGCTCCATGTAGTGTGCGATCTGACCATTTGCGCCGACAATGCGATCTTTGGCCAAGTGGGTCCAAAAGTGGGCTCTTTCGATGGAGGGTTTGGAGCTAGCTATCTCAGCCGCATCATTGGGCAAAAAAAGGCGCGAGAGATCTGGTACCTCTGCAAACGCTACAGCGCTCAAGAGGCCCTAGAGATGGGTCTTGTCAACTCTGTCGTTGCCTACGAGGATCTCGAGAAGACAACTCTTGAGTGGGCACAGCAGATCCTACGCCATTCACCGCTTGCCCTTCGCTGTTTAAAAGCGGCATTCAATGCCGATTGCGACGGAGAAGCCGGCCTCCAAGAACTCGCGGGCAATGCAACCCTTCTCTACTACATGACAGAAGAGGCGCAGGAGGGTCACCGCGCTTTCTTAGAAAAAAGAGCACCCGATTTTCTCAAATTTCCGAGGAGGCCATGAAAAGCGTAACCCTTTGGATTCAGGCCGCAAGACCTAAAACACTCATGGCAAGTGTGAGCCCTGTGCTGATTGGGAGTGCGATGGCAATGGCAGAAGGGAATTTTTCTCTTCTGACCTTTGGTTTGCTTTTACTCGTTGGTCTCGGGATCCAGATCACCACCAACTATGCCAATGACTGGCTCGATTTTGTTAAAGGATCGGATCGAAAGGATCGCAAGGGACCTGTAAGAGTCACAGCGCAAGGCCTTGTCACAATAGGGGAAATCAAGAAGATGACCTTTCTTGTCACAAGCCTCACAGCTTTAGCTTCTCTTCCTCTAATTTGGGAGGGAGGGCCTTGGATTGCAGTCCTTGTAGCGCTCGCGCTCCTACTTGCCGTTGGCTATACAGGAGGGCCTCTTCCTCTTGCTTATGTGGGTCTTGGAGATCTCTTTGTTCTCTTTTTCTTCGGACCTGTCGCTACCTGTAGCAGCTATTTTCTCCATACCCATACGATGAGCTATGAAATTGCTGTAGCAGGACTCTCTCCAGGCCTGCTCTCCTGCGCGCTCCTCTCGATCAATAACCTTCGCGATGAGGAAGAAGATCGCAAAAGTCGCAAGAAGACGCTCATTGTGCGGTTTGGAAGTCATATAGGTAAAAAACAAGTTCTCCTCTCTCTTCTGCTTCCCCCTCTTATTCCCTTGGCCATTTGTCAGAACCATCTCTTTGTTTTGCTCACCCTGCTCTGCCTGGCACCGGCCATTCCTCTTGCGGTGGAGGTCTACAGAGTCACCAATCCTTTGAAGTACAACCTCCTCTTGGGTAAAGTGGGCAAGTTACTTGCGTTTTACACCTTTGTCTTTTGTATCAGTTGGATGTTGTAAATGGCATGATCCCCTGCCTGCTCGAGCACCACTGCAATCGCCTCGCACTACTCTCTCAAGGAAAAGAGTTCACCTATAAACAACTCTCCGCTCTTGTCTGTGAGGCAAAAGAGCGTTATGGCCTCAGCGCCCATCCCAAAGGACAACCTGTCGCTTTTATCGCAGAGAGCTCAAGCGAGTCTCTCGCGCTTTTTTTTGCCATTTGGAGAGAGGGGCTAATCGCTCTTCCCTTAAGCCCCAGATGGCCAAAACAGGCTACTGAAGAGGCGCTAATCCTTACCGGCGCGCGACTCCTCCAGCCTGTTTTGTCTAGCAAAACCGTTGCCTACCCAGAGGGCAACTTAAACCCAGAAGCCTTAGCTACGATGCTCTTTACCTCGGGCACAACTGGCTCCCCTAAGATCGCCTGCCATAGCTTAAAGAACCACTTAGAAAGTGCAAAATCTGCTGCGCAGCTCCTGGGCATAGAGAAGGAGAGCCGTTACCTGCTCAGTTTGCCACTTAGCCACGTGGGGGGAATCGCTGCGATGCTACGCACCTTTTTAGTAGGAGCTACTCTCTTGCTTGCCCCGCCTTGCGCAGAACCGACACATCTTTCCCTTGTGCCCACGCAACTCAGACGCCTTGTAAAAAATGGAGAGGCGCCAAAAAAAACCAGATGCATTTTGGTTGGAGGTGCCTGTTTATCTACAGAGCTTTTGGAAGAGGCTCTTTCACAAAAACTGCCTATTTACCAAAGCTATGGCCTGACAGAAACGGCCTCTCTCATCGCTCTGCAAACTCCCCACATGGCAAGGACCCAAATAGCAGAGGGTGCGGAACTAAAAATCGAAGGAGGAGAGATCTATGTGCGCGGGCCTCAGCTCTTCCGGGGCTATTTTAAAAAAGGGGAGCCCTCCTTAGATCTCCCTCTTGTGGATGGCTGGTTTGCCACAGGGGATCTAGGCTCTATGTCTGCCGATGGCACACTAAAGTGGCTCGGGAGAAAAGACCGCAGATTCAAGTCGGGCGGAGAGACGATTCAACCGGAAGAAATTGAGGCACTACTACTCGAGGTTCCTGGAATTGTAGAAGCTTACGTGCGGCCAAGTCCGCACGAAGAGTTTGGCCAGTGTCCCCACGCCTTTGTTTTCTGCGATGAAGAAGTGGATCTGCGCGCAGTGGAAAGGCAGCTGCGCCAGCAGCTGCCTGGCTACAAAATCCCCAAGAGGTGGGAAAAGCTTTCGGACCCATTGAAGGGATAAATGACTCGGGCTCTGACTCGGGCCTTTTTTCCATTTCCCCCTCTAGCAACTCGGGCCTCATCTCGGGCCTTTTTCTTCGACTAAATCTTCTCCAGTAAATGAACGAGCCTCTGCGGCAGAGGCATGCTACGCCCTGTCTTGGCTGATGTGACGACATGGACAATGCTGACTGTAGCGGCAAGTTCTGCTCCGAAGAGAAAAAGAGTTTTTAAGGTAAAGGAGGATTGGC
>JABDDY010000005.1 GCA_013287365.1 Chlamydiota bacterium | reverse complement strand
TCTGGGTCAGGCTCTGCGCTCTGTTGCCCTTTTTGTGCTGCGCTTCAGCATTGCTCTCCGGAGAGCCTAGGCAAATGGCGAGCGTTTCTCCGAGTTTCACCTCGCTTGGGAGAGTAAATTCGTAGGCACAGCTCTGAGCCCCTCGAGAAGGGATCAGCTCTTTTGCCTGCACAGTCTTATCGTTTGGCAGCTTGAGCCAGATCAAGTTTTCGCTTCCTCTAGAGTCACACTGAGGTAGCTCCCAATCGACTGGCCGCAGCTGAACCAGTGGATCAAACTTCAGCCTTGTGCCTGCTGGGAGGGCAATGGTTGGGGTGTAGAGGAACTTCCAGGAACGTTTTTCTCCAGCGATTGCGATGCTGGGCTCGACTAAGCAGATGGGTCTTCTCATGAGCGCCCATTATGCTTTTCCTTGAATAAAAAGTCATAGAAAAGATTATTTTAATTTTTAAAACGATCGATTGACAGATAGAGAAAAACAGGTTAAAATAATCCCTAAATATGGAGGAAAACAGATGGTTGATCAGGTAAGTGGCTTAAATCAGCAAACCAGCAGTCAGATGCTCAGTGATCTAGACAATGGCGCCTCCGTTATTTTGGTGGGAAGAGAGACAAATGGGGATCCCGTTTTTAGAGTCTCTTGGTTCACCTATTGGGGATATACGCCTGTGATCAGTGTAGTTTCTGGAAAGATACAAGCGTTGCTTGCCCTCGGATCTGCGGTCTACACGCTGGTGGAAATATTTTTCTTTTTTCAATATACCAGAGCCAATTTTTACCTATTGGGAGTAGAGGCTTTGAATTTCTTAAGAGGCCTAGTGCAAATTGTTCCTTTCGTGGGAAATGCGATTATCTTTGCTATTGACCTGCAGAATGTGAAAGAGAATTTAAGAGAAGAGTTTACAAGCCGGTTCCCTCGCTATGAGGATCATTGGAACTCTACCACCATTGCTAGAGCCCTTTGGGCGGCTACCTGGAGGGGGAACGATCTGCCCATGGGAGTTGTATTTCGAGAGCCGGGGTCCTACGATGATTCGGTGCCGGGCTTTAACACCGATTTTTCAGAACCCAATTTTAGAAGACCCGCGCAGGATGAGGTTGTGTTTGAAACTAACAAGGGGTCAAATACAGCTCGCTTTTCCCCAAGTTGTTGGAATAAATATGGCCACCTAGAGCCAACAGTTGAAGTGGTGCACTAAAAACGCAAAACAGGCAATTAGTTTTGTTGCATAATTGGTTTTTAACCTGCAACTTGCTAAAAATAAGATATTTAACCACAGAGCTCGCAGAGAACACAGAGATTAAAAAATTAAGACGGATACTCCACAGATGTTTGCAGACCATTTCTCTTGTTTTTTAATCTCTGTGTTCTCTGTGAGCTCTGTGGTTAAGTATTTTATTTTAAGAGTGTTAAGCCGAAAAGTGAATTGTACAACAAAGCCGAGGCAATTTATAAAAAAATCTTTGCGACGTTGCGGCATGGCGTCTCTGCGTTGATACCGTTTTTGCGGCTTTTACTTGCGCAGCGTAACGCGGATTTTGTCGATGGAGCGCTCATCCGAGCTTAAAACTTCTAGGTCAAACTCATCATGGTGCAGCCGCCAGCCCTTAGAGGGAATCGCTCCCGCTTTGTGGAAGATGAATCCTCCAATGGTGTCATACTCGGGGCTTAAGGGGATGTGAAGACCGAGCTCCTCCTCGATGTCTAGAATTGTCATCTTGGCATCGACAATCCAGCCACCCGAGGGCAATGGAGTGAAAAGTGCCTCTTCGCCGACGTCATACTCATCGGCAATTTCCCCCACAAGCTCTTCGAGAATATCCTCAATGGTCACGACCCCCTCTGTTCCGCCATACTCATCGACAACAATGGCAAGGTGGATTTTTTTGCTGCGAAATTCTTGCAGAAGATGGGAGATTTTTTTCGTTTCAGGTGCATAGAGCACGGGCTTGACCCATTTTTCCACAGACTGTGCCTTTTGAGGGATTTGCTGGGAGTAGGCGTAGAGAATGTCTTTGTAGTAGAGAACGCCGATGATGTTGTCGATGCTCTCTTGGAAAACGGGGACGCGACTATACCCTTCTTTGAGAAAATGGAGTGCCGCCTCCTCCAAGGTCGTTTCGACAGCAAGAGTAGAGATGTCAATGCGCGGGACCATCACCTCGCGAGCGATTCTCTGCTTAAACCCGATCACAGAGAGAATGAGCTTCTGGTCACTTGTATCGATGGCAGAGGCAAATTCGGGTTCTTGAAAGATCTCGAGGATCTTATCCTTCATCCGAAAAGAGGTGAGAGCGGGTGTTTTCCCCAGAGAAAGTCGTTTTTGGAGGTGGTAGAGTAAAAGAGAGAGCGGCCAAAACGGCAGAAGAAAAAGGGTGGCAAGTAGCGAGGTAACTTTGAAGAAAGGGAGGGGCCAGAGGGTGGCCATTAGCTCAAAGCAGGCGCTCGCAACAAGAGCGACAAGCAGGGTCAGTAAAGCTGCAAAGAGCTCCTGGACCGCAGAGAGGGGCTCTGCTCCTCGCTCTATAAGAGCCGTGAAAAAACAGAGGGCAAAACCCAGAGAAAGCAGATAACGGGTTAGGCTTAAGGCATAGGAGAGCTTTTGCCTCTGTTTTCTGGAAAAGAGGGAGCGGCTTAAGGGTAAGAGCTGCAGCTTTTTTTCGCTGAGCTGTTCGGCACGTATTTTGCCAAGCCGTTCAATCGAGCTGCTGATTCCCTTGAGCAAGCTGGCGCCAAAAAGGAAGAGGAATGAGAGGAAAAAGAGGTTCATTTTCTAAGGATCGAGCTACCCAGTAGCTGTAAACATTTTTTTTCCTCTGCGCGCATCTGCTTTCTTTCCAAGGAGGTTTTATCTTTAAAGCCCATTAAATGGAGGAAACCATGAATCAGATAAAGTGTCAATTCCTCGTAAGGGTCGAGCTGGTTTTTCCTCGCAAAGATAGAAGCGACCTCTGGGCAGACAAAAATTTCTCCCAAAAAGCCCTTTTGTTCTGGAGGATCAAAGGGGCAAGTGATGCAGTCGGTGGCTGTGCCACTGCCAAAAAACTGGCCATGCAGAGCCTGTATCCTCTGGCGCGAGACAAAATAAATGGCAAGCTGCCGACTTGCCACGCGGTAGGTTTTTAGAAGAAAAGAGACGACGCTCTTTACAGAGGATTCCGAAAGGGAAAGAGTGCGCTGGAGATTGAAAACGTCGATTTTATAGGAGGGGAGGGGTCTTGGGAAGCCCTGTGACTTTCTTGTTTTCTCCATCTTTCCATTTGCCGAGGCGCCTTAGCACATCGACTCGTTCAAAGCGCTTGAGCACATTGCGTTTTTTTCCACTTTTTCCTGCTTGTCGAAAACTGCGGTGTCTAGACATGAAAATTCCTATTTAACTTTTGCGATAAATACTTGTTTCGCTTTCTCACCCGAGAGGGCGTTTGGCTGAGGCTTGTAGCCACCTGGTAGTCGATCCTTCAAAGGTCCTGTCTTTACAGCAGGGGGGCGAGGTCGCCTCGGAGACATAGCTCTTCTTTCGCCCTGTTTGCTCATGCGTGTCATAGGGTGCTCCCGGTTAAACTAGCCAAGTATAAGGGATCCCAAGTCTAAGATTCAATAATTAAAAATCAAGTTTTGTTGCCAATTCAAGAGCCTCAATGATTCCCAGCTCAAGAGCGGGTCTTGCAATGAGGGTTGCGACCTCCTTGACCTCATCGGGAGCATTTGCCATGACAATTTTTTGATCGGCAACCTGTAGCATTGGCAGGTCGTTGCGGTCGTCGCCAGCTGCGATGACGTGTGGGGCCTTAAAATGGTCGCGCAAAAAGCAGAGCGCCGTGCCCTTGCTGGCGGAAGAGCTCGTGACAAGGTTCAGGAAAAGCTCCGGGCAGATTGGGTCTTTGATGACAGAGGTGGTGAGCTCTGCGGCGGCTGCAAGGCGAGAAGCAATGAAGAGCATGAGCTCTTTGCTGCCAAAACACTTGATCAGGGGAAACTCTTGTCCCTGATCAAAAGCAAATTCTTTAAGAGCTTCCCAAGGTGCTTTGGAGAGCTCTTTGAGCTCATAGAGGTAGAGTAAAAGAGTCTCGGAAAAGCGCTCTGGCCTAAAGTAGCAAAAGTCACCCCTCTCATACCCTGCGTAGATGATGAATTCCTCTTTTTGATCCTCGTAGATTTGAGAGAGCTTGCCAATGAGCGGAGCCTTTATATAGCAGCGTCGCAAAAGTTTTTTATTCGGCATGCTGAGAATGTCGGCGCCATTTTGCAGGGCAAGGGTGTAGGGAAAATGGAGAGCTTCTAAAAGTGTGCTGGCAAAGGAAAAGGTGCGGCCGGTCACAAGCGCAATCTGCCACTTTTTTTTGTAGAGCCTGTGAAGACAGCTGGCCACTTCTGCAGGAATATGGGTGAGCTCGGAGGTCAAAGTGCCATCAATGTCGAGACAAATGAGTCCGTTCATGAACCTATCCGCAAAGTTGAAGGCGCTGATTTTTGAAGGATTTTTTTGTCATTTTTAAAGCCGCTTCGCAGAGCATACTTGAATAAGTAGACCAAGAAGCGGCTTTAAAAACGACGAAAAAAGACTCAAAAAGGAGTGCCTTCAACTTTGCGGATAGGTTCATATGATTCTTGCCGCCACGCTGTCGTAAAAAAGCAGCCCCTTCGGGGTAAGCCGGAGCCTAGTTTCCTCTTTTTCGAGGAAACCCTCAGAGAGCAGCTTTCCCACACGCTCCTCTGTCTCTTCAGGCAGAGAGCCGTGGCGTCCTTCAAACAGGGTCAAATCAACCCCTTCTAAAAGCCTCAGCTCTACGGCTAAAAGCTCATGGAGAGAGTCGGGAAAGGGTAGTTTTTCCTCAAAATCGGTGCCAAGTGTTTCGCTATAGCGCCTTAAGTTGCACACATTGCGAAAGCGCCTGCCTTCGAAGTAGCTAAAGGCAGAGGGGCCAAGGCCAAAAAAGGGGCGAGCGGTCCAGTAGCCGCAGTTGTGACGCGCGCTAAAACCTTGCCGTGCAAAAGCGGAAATTTCGTAGCGCTTCAAGCCAAAGGCCTCTAGTTTAGCTACTCCTATCTGGAGCATTTCCAAACACTCCTCACTGGAAGGGAGCAGTTTTTGTAGACTGGCGCGCTGTTTGTAAAAGAGGGTTGTAGGCTCAAAGGTGAGGTTATAGAGCGAAAGGTGGGTAAGCGGAAGCTCTCCCACGCGCTCAAGGGTTCTCTCAAAGCTCTCTTTGCTCTGTCCGGGAAGTTCATACATCAGATCAATAGAGAGGTTCTTAAAGCCCACCTCATGGGCTACTTCCACAGCCTCTACAGCTTTTTTTGCTGTGTGGCTTCTTCCTAAAGTTTTTAGCAGAGCATCGTCAAGGGTTTGCACCCCAATACTCAGCCTATTTATCCCCGCCTTTTTGTACCCGCTCAAGAGCTCTTTTGTCACCTCTTCGGGGTTGGCCTCGATTGTCACTTCACACTCTGGATCCAGCTGTAGCCTTTGCAAAAGAGCGGTAACGCGGTCTATGCCAAAGAGGGTAGGGGTGCCACCGCCAAAATAGACCGAGGCGATTTTTTGCCCCTCTAACTGGGGGAGCAACCGATCCAGATGGCGCAAGAGCGCGCCTTGCAAAAGCTCTTTATCGGGCTCTTTTTCTGGCAAAACAAAGAAGTGGCAATAGGGGCACTTGCGTCTGCAAAAGGGCAAATGGAAATAGAGACTTATTTGTTGTGTCATTCACTTTTCGGCGTAACATTCTTAAAATAAGATATGCGACCACAGAGAGCGCAGAATTTTTTAATTAAAAAAACTGACAGTTCTTTAACATGGATTGTCAGCAACTTAAAACAGGCCCTTTTTTTCTCTGTGGGCTCTGTGATCTCTGTAGTAAAAATAAAAATTAATAACCACAGAGATCACAGAGCCCACAGAGAAAATGACTTAGACACACAGTTTTTTTAATTAAAAGACCCTGGAACTCTGTGGTTAAACATCTTATTGTTAGTGATATTACCATTCACTCGAGTCGGGGTCTTCCAAAACCCCCCGACGCCACCTATTGCGATCGCTAAAGGGGTCTTCCTCTTCTTCCTCATGGACCTGCGACGAGGTGTCGGCCTCTTCGCCGCCTTCGCTCTCCTCACCTGTAGAGGTTTCTGCCTCATAGGTTTCAGTTTCCATATCAAAGCCAGCATCGGTTAGGTTTTCGTCGACCATTTCCATGTCGGGCAGGCTATGGGGTTCTTGGAAGGCTGCACGGGTAGGCCGCTTGGAGGGGGTATATTCCTCGACCTCGCCGCTCTCTTTTAAAAAGCGTAGCCGCTCCTTCTCTTCCTGAATTTTTTTGTCGAGAAGGCGCATCTCCTCTTTGTGTTTTTCAATGTCTTTTTTGGGTACAAGCCCCAGGGTGAGCCACTGCTCAAGGTCATGCAGCTCAGTTTCTAATTTTTTTAAGCGCTCACTTTTTAAACTCATCCGAAAATCCCTACCTAACGTTTTCACGAGTCGTATACTCGATTCTCTCTTTGCTGCATAGCCAAAATATTTATTTTATGAATAGAATTTTTTTGCTATAGGAGGAGATATGAGCTTTGCCCACTTCGGGAACCTACAGGCCCTAGAACAGCTCTATGAGCTATGGAGCAAAGAGCCGATGAGCGTCGATCCTTCCTGGCGCTTTTTTTTCGAGGGGATGGAGTTTGGCTCTCGCTTGCCTGCGCTGCCGGGCATTGACCCAAAAGAGGCCTATCGCACCTATGGCCACTTAAAAGCGCGTTTTAACCCTCTGCAAACAGAGTCTCCTGGACCTCTCCCTGAACCTCTCAAGGAGAGCCAAGACGAGAACTTAGAAAAGATCTACTGTGGGACGATTGGATTTGAATACATGGGGCTTGGCAAGGAGCTCGAGAGCTTCATCCAGTCGCAGATTGAGCCGCACTTTGCAAGGCCTCTTCCTGCAGAAAAGCGGATCAAGATTTTAGAGCAGCTCATGCAAGCAGAGGGGTTTGAGACCTTTTTGCACATGAAGTATGTGGGACAAAAACGTTTTTCCCTCGAGGGGACAGAGACTCTCATCCCGATGCTCCATGCGATTTTGGAGGCGGGTGGAGAGGAGGGGATGAGTGATCTGGTCCTTGGCATGTCTCATCGCGGTAGGTTAAATGTGCTGGCAAACATCTTGGGCAAATCCTACGGCTACATTTTTGAGGAGTTTGAAGACTATTACGATCCAGATTTGAGTGAAGGAACAGGGGATGTGAAGTACCACAAGGGGTTTACCTCCACCTATGCAACAGAAAAAGGGGGTAAGATCCAGATTATCCTCTGCGCCAATCCAAGCCATCTCGAGGCGGTTGATCCTGTTGTGGAGGGAGGGGCAAGAGCCCTTCAAGAGAGCAAAAAGGCCAAAGAGAAGAGAAAAGAGATTCTGGCCCTTTTGATCCATGGAGATGCGGCGGTGACCGGGCAGGGAGTGGTCTATGAGACCCTTGGCCTTTCCAAACTAAACGGCTATAGAACCTGTGGAACGATCCACATTGTGATCAACAACCAGATCGGATACACCACACTTCCAAAAGATGGTAGATCAACCCTCTATTGCACAGATATTGCCAAAGCCTTTGGCGCCCCCGTCTTTCACGTAAATGCCGAGGATCCTGTAGGGTGTGTACAGGTAGCTTACCTCTCCCTTCTGATTCGCCAGCGCTTTGGCTGCGATGTTTTCATCGATTTAAATGGGTATCGCAAGTATGGCCATAACGAAAGCGATGAACCCTTCTTTACCCAACCCTTGCAGTATGCACAGATCCGCTCCAAGCGCTCGATCAAAGAGCTTTTCAAGGAGCAGCTGATCCAGGAAAAGGTGATTGACAGCTCTAGAGCTTCTTCTCTGGAAGAGAGTTTTAAGCAGACCCTGACAAAAGAGCTCAGTGGGGCTCAGGAAAAAAAACCGCAGAGGGCTCCTCCAAAGCCTCCTATAGCCCCTCAGATTGTCCAGACGGCAGTAGAGCTCTCTTCTCTAAGACGCCTTGCGCAGGTAAGCTTGACAATTCCCGAAGGGTTTAATCTGAGCCCTAAAATCGCGCGGTTGCTCAAAGAGCGACTGGAGATGCTAGAGACCGGTCTCGATTGGGCCATGGGAGAGCTTCTCTCTTATGCCACACTCTGTGATCAGGGGGTCCACGTCCGCCTCTCAGGACAGGATGTGCGCCGTGGCACCTTTGCCCACAGACATGCGCTCTGGGTTGACCAGAACACATCTAGCCATTACTACCCCCTTTCTCATCTGCGGGATGGACAAGCCCCTTGCGATATTTTCAACTCCTCGCTATCGGAAACAGCAGCGCTTGGCTTTGAGTTTGGCTACAGCCTACTCTATCCAGGGGCTCTTGTGCTCTGGGAGGCGCAGTTTGGTGACTTTAACAATAGCGCGCAGGTGATGATCGACCAGTTCATTGCCACATCTTGGACCAAATGGGGCCTGCAGACAAGCCTCACCCTTCTTTTGCCCCACGGTTATGAGGGGCAGGGGCCCGAACACTCCTCAGCCAGGATCGAACGTTTTTTACAGCTCTGCGCTGAAGAAAATATGACCATTGCCAACTGCACTACTCCCGCCCAGCTCTTTCATCTACTCAGAAGACAAGCCCTTGCACAAAAAAAACGGCCTCTTGTGCTCTTTACCCCCAAAGCGCTTCTGCGCCATCCCCTTTGCAAAAGCCCCCTCTCTGCCTTTACAGAGGGTAGCTTTGAACCGATTTTAGATGACCCTTCCCCTGTTTCTCCTTCCCAGCTCATCTTTTGCAGCGGCAAAATCTTCTATGACCTGATGAAACTCCGGGAGGAGAAAAAGCTGCAAATGAAGCTCATTCGCATTGAGCAGCTCTATCCTCTTGATGAGGAAAAGATCAAAAAATTGCTCGCGCAGTATAAGGAAGCGGGGGAGCTGATCTGGGCGCAAGAAGAGCCTGCCAATATGGGAGCAGCCTCTTGGATCAAACCGCAGCTAGAGCGCATCAGTGGCAAGAGCGTGCGCTATGTGGGGCGTATCGCCAGTGCTTCACCAGCTACTGGCTCGCATGCCTGTCATGTGCGGGAGCAGGAAACCATTGTCCAGAACCTAATGTCGGGAAAATCATGAAAGTAGAGATTAAAGTGCCACCGGCCGGCGAATCTGTATCAGAGGCAACGGTGAGCCGCATCCTGAAGGAAAGCGGAAGCTTTGTGCAAGTCGATGAGGAGATCCTTGAGCTAGAAACCGATAAGGTCAACCAGGTGGTCTATGCCCCTGCGGCTGGAAAATTAGAGCTGAGCGTAAAGGTGGATCAGCTCGTGAAAATTGGCCAGTCCATTGGCTCTGTGGATACAGAGGTTCAGATGCCCGCTCAGATGCCAAAAGCAGAGCCCACAAAACAAGCGCCGAAAATTCCCCAGCCCTCTTCTTCAGCAGCCCCTTCTGCCCGTCAAATGCCAGCAGACTTTTTAGCCGCTCCTCAAAAACCAGCTCCTCCACTGCCTAAGGCTGAAGAACCAGCTCAGCCCTCCTCTCGCAAAAAAATGAGCAAGCTGCGCAAAACCATTGCTGAGCGACTGGTCGCCGTCAAACAGCAGACGGCCATGCTCACCACCTTTAACGAGGTGGACATGAGCGCCATCATCAAAATCCGTACAAAGGAACAGGAGAGCTTCCAAAAAGCTAACTCTGTCAAGCTTGGATTCATGTCTTTTTTCATCAAAGCGACCTTAGCTGCTCTGAAAGAGTTTCCCATTGTTGGCTCGATGCTCGAAGGCGATGAGATTGTCACACCCACCCAGTATGACATTGGGGTAGCTGTCTCAACCGAAAGAGGCCTCATGGTTCCTGTGCTTCGAAAGTGCGAAGAGCTCAATTTTGCCCAGATTGAAAAGCAGCTTGCCGATTTTGCCAAAAAAGCGCGCGAGGGGACCATTTCTCTAGATGATCTAAAAGGGGGCTGTTTCACGATCACAAACGGCGGAACCTTTGGATCACTGCTCTCCACCCCGATCCTCAACCCCCCGCAAAGTGCCATTTTGGGCATGCACGCCATCATCAAAAGACCCATTGCCGTTGAAGAGCAGGTCGCCCTCCGGCCCATGATGTACCTGGCGCTGAGCTATGACCATCGTCTCATCGATGGGCGGGAAGCCGTTCTTTTCCTCGTCCATCTCAAAAACAACTTGGAGGCCCCCGCGCGGCTTTTACTCGATCTATGAACTACGAGGTTCTTGTCATTGGAAGTGGCCCTGGAGGCTATGTAGCGGCGATTCGAGCGGCCCAGCTCGGCCTTAAAACTGCTTGTGTCGAAAAAGGGCTGCTCGGCGGTACCTGTTTGAACATTGGCTGTATCCCTTCGAAAGCGCTTTTGCACTCTTCCGAGCTCTACAGCGCTCTTGGCCACACCTACGCCATCCACGGCATAGAGGTGCAAGGTGCCCGTTTTGATTTTGGCAAGATGATGGAGCGCAAGAAGGGGATTGTGAAGAGCTTTAACCAAGGCATTGCGGCGCTCTTTAAGAAAAATGGGGTGACCCTCTACCCAGGATCTGCCCAGCTGACCTCTCCCACAAGTGTAAAAGTCTTAGGCGAAGAGCTAACAGCCGCCTCCATCATCCTAGCAACGGGCTCCCTGCCCATCGACCTTCCTTTTCTCCCTATCGACGAAGAGCGCATCGTCACCTCGACAGGTGCCCTCTCCCTACCAAAAGTGCCAAAACGGCTTCTCATCATTGGAGCGGGGATCATTGGAGTGGAGCTTGGCTCTGTCTATAAACGCCTGGGGAGCGAAGTGGTCTTTCTCGAATTTCTAGACCGCATCTGCCCCACCTTAGATGGCAGCCTCTCTAAAGCCTTCCAGCCTCTCTTAGAAAAGCAGGGCCTTGTTTTTCACCTTTCGGCTAAGGTTACCGGCGCCAAAATCGAAAAAGAAGAGATCAGGATCCTCTATGAGCAGCAGGGAGCCTCTCACCAGCTCAGTGGCGATGTCGTCCTTGTCAGCATCGGACGGCGTCCCTACACCCAGGGTCTAGGCCTTGAAAAAGTGGGTATCCAGCTCACTGAAAAAGGCCAAATTGCCATCAATGGTAGATTTCAGACCTCTGTCCCCACCATCTATGCCATTGGCGATGTTGTCGATGGCCCTATGCTGGCCCACAAAGCTTCTGAGGAGGGGGTAGCCGTTGCCGAGCTCATCGCCGGTCTCCACCCTACTGTCCACTACATGGCGATACCGAGTGTTGTCTACACAAACCCGGAGGCGGCGGGGGTAGGACTCACCGAAGAAGAGACAAAAAAACTACAGCTCCAGACGAAAATAGGCCTCTTTCCCTTTAAGACAAATTCGCGTGCCAAGTGCACGGGAGAAGAGGAGGGAATGGTTAAAATGATTGCCGATGCCCAGTCAGACCGCCTGCTGGGGGTCCATATCCTGGGAAGCCATGCCTCTGAGCTGATTGGCGAGGCGGCCCTCGCGCTCCAAAAAGGGGCAACCGCTCTCGATATTGCGACAACACCTCATGCGCATCCCACTCTTTCCGAGGCACTTAAGGAAGCTGCCCTCGCCCTACATGGCAGGGCGATTCACCGTTAGCCCTTAGCCGTAAGACTGGGATTTGCCGCACCCGCAGGCGCCTTTTGCATTTAGGTTACTGATCTTAAAGCCTGAGTGGTTGAGGCTATTTTCCACATAGTCGATCTCTGAGCCCAGAAGGCGAGGAACCATCTTTTTCTTCACATGGATCTGCATCCCATGGGAATGGAAGATCTCATCATCTTCGAGTGCCTTTTCGGAGTAGTCGAGCACATAGCTAAAGCCGCTGCATCCAGAGGCTTCATCTCCAAAGCGCAAATGCCAACCAGTTTTGCCCTCTTCTTCTAAGATCTCGCGGAACTTTTCGGCAGCGCGCTTTGTCAGCACAATCGAGGAGGGGTCAATTTCTCCACCGAGGACCTCATTGAGTTCATCGACGAGCCTCTCAATCTCTTCTTGCTTATACCCATGGCCGAGCATTCCCGCCTCAAGCGTCTCCCAGGTAGCGGCCTGGCAGCCCACGCAATGCAATCCTGCATCGGTGATCGCCTGAGCGAGCTTCTGCGCCCTCTGCGGAAAGCGGGAGAAAATCTCCTCAATTGTCATCTCTTTTGTGATTTTTTCCATCTTGAACCTCTAGCTAGAAGCGAATTTTCACGGATCCTTGGCGAATCTTACACTGACAGGCGAGTCTTTCGCAGCCGGGCTCTCCGAGGAAATCGAGCTCTTCCTGCGAGAAATCGGAGAGATTTTCCATCCCCTCTCTGACCTCAATGACGCAGGTCCCGCAGATTCCCTCTGTACAGGCAAAGGGCACCCCCGCCTCTTCGCACAGAGAGGCAATGGGGGCGCCCTCTTCGAGCTCCCGTTCTTCACCCGTAGACTCAAAAATCAGCTTTGCCATCAGATGGCATCATAGCGGATTAGGGGCAAAAAAACAATAATCTGATTAGAAATCGAAGGTGTGAGGTTTATCTCCAGAAGAGGGTCCTTCCGAAACCTCCTCACTGAGCAGGTCCTCGATAGTATATTTTAGAGAGGCGACTCCCTCGGGGAACCCGCAGGCGAGCAGCAGCTGATTGACGTAAGAGAGCTCTGATTCAAACTGATCGAGCCGGCTTTCAAGAAAAGCGACCCGTCTTTTTAATTCTTGATTAGTTTCCATAGAACCTCCGTTTATTATTACCTTCTATCTTTATTATATATAAATATTAATTTAATATCAAATTAATAATTAAATAGCGGTTGGCTGAGGTTGATAAATCTTAATCGATTGATTACAAGAGACTTATGAAAAGTAGTGTTTAGGAGGTGAAAATAAAAAAAAGCATGAGGGAGAATCCCTCATGCTTTGGGTTGGAATTTTAGTAGTTGATAGGGTCTAAGTCTTCCTCTGTATTGTTGTCAGGTTGAGTTTGAGTGGGTGCAGGAGCGAAAGGGCTATTGTCGTTTGGGTTTGAAAAAGGAACGTAGGTAGCGGCAAAATCAGTTCCAGCAGCGAAGGGGTTGATCGCGTCATTTGCTGATGCAATCAGATTGTCATCTGTTGGTGCTGTCCCTTCGATTTCGAGCGCGTGTTGTTTGAGTGCTTTATTTTCTTCTTGGAGCAATGCAACTTTTGCTTCGAGAATTTCTAGTCTAGACGGTTGATTTATCAGCGCGACGATTTCCTTGGCGAATCCGATGACTCTGTTGTAGATTTCTTGGATTGCTTTTGCAATCAAGCTTGGCAACAGGGCCATTCCGCCGATTACAACGATGGGAGTTGCGCCAGCAATTACAGCAGCAGTTTGCAAGCCGTTCACGAGCAGGGCGAATGCCATAGTTGCTATAAATGCCACACATCTAACAACATAAGCTACTACTAAGGCAATGGCTGTACCAAGGCCTCTTAAGGGGATGGATAGTAGACTATTGAGTACTGTGAATGTAATGTCTGCAAATTTGCGTGAAGTATCATCAGCTATTACCGTGCCAATTCGAACAGAGTTTCTTAAATAATTTCCTGTGTTCTTGAGAACCCTTGTAACTTTTCCTTCGTCTGCGGCATGGGTAAAAAACTCTTCCTCAGCAAGGCTTACTACGGATGCGGCGAGACCTTCATGAGTCGCATACTTGTCGCGGATACTTTGAACTGCTGCTTTGTACTCTTCCTTATAAAAGAGGGCCTCGCTTTCCTCTTCAAGAGTCTCTATTTCTCGTCGAATTCCTAAGGGTAGTTGGTTGATTAGAGTGCTTATTTCGGTCAGATCTTCGCTTCCTAAAATAGCGTCTAGTTGTTGTCTTAGACTAGTTTGAGATTTAGTTTCAATTCCAAAAAGGCCATTTGCCATGAGTCTTGGTTTAAGAGCTGTTACTACTGCGCGCTCAAGCAAACTCTCAGCATGTGCTGTAACCTGTTTGTTGGCCTGCATATTAGCGACTGGATTGGTCAAATAGTTCACAGTGGGTTCAATTGCCTCTTTAACAGTGTTAGCTGCTGTTTTGACTCCATTTTGAAGTTGTTGGGCTCCCTGCTGAATCCTGTCTTTTAGGGTGCCTGTTTTCTCTGCAGTCTGAGATGCGTCTTCTTGTGTAGGTTGATCAGATGGATTTAGTGTGTTATTTAGAACGTCAACTTTAAGGGTTCCCAGATTACCAGATTGAGAGGCTTCCGGAAGCTGGACAGTAGAAAGTGGAATGAATGAATTGACTTCGGTTTGGGTTGTTTGGGTTGTTGGTGTTGACATATTATATATCCTCCTTAAGGACTTGTTTTGTTTTTATTAATAATCTTTAAATGATTTTTTTGTCTTATTAACTAAATATTATTACAATCAATGAATTAAGTCAACATAAAGTTATCTATTTTTAATATTGCGTGAATTTTTCTTTGGTTATTCTTAATCAAGCACATAGGAAATAAAAGCCATAAGCCACTTAAAATAAACAACTTAGCAGCTAAGCTCTCTAGAAAAATTCACAAATCGAAAAGTTTTATTTTTTATTTTCTATTAATTTTCAGGTTAATTTTTATTTACTTAAATGTATGTTTATTGTTAAAATAAGGATGTAATTAATAGACAAAATAACTAATAAATAAAAAAAGCGAGTTTTTATGTCACAGATAACCCAAGCACCGTCCCCAGGTTCAGCCGGTCAAGTATCCCAAACACCCCCCGGCCCTACCCTTACCCCCGGCCAAAGCTCACCTCAGCCTCAGCCTGAGTCCCTACTCAAGGTGGTTAACCGCATGAATCAAGTGGTCCGTCCGCTTCTGCATCCAACCCTATCTGGAGCTGTTAACGCTATAGAGGTAGGTGGAGATGCTGCCATGGTCTATCGCTGTAACTCCGATTGGATCCAGATGATCCCAGGCACCGAGCCCATGGCCGCTGCTCTAGGAACCCCAGCTGGAGCGACCGTCTACCACGGTTTTGGACTTGGAGTGGTTGTATCAGCAGCGGGGGTAGCTTTAGGACTGCCGAGGACCTATTCCCGGGCCGCTCGCGCAGAAGAAGTGGGCGATGGAAGAGGGTGGGCTTTGGGAAGTTTGGCCCTGGCAAGAGATGTTTCTCTTATAGGGGGACTCGTGATTTTTGGCGGAGCATATCGCGGCACAGCGGTGGCCTCTGCCCTTAGTGGAGTGACTACAGGATTTACTGCTCCTACACTTCTTGGAAGAATCACAGGCGCTTTTTCTACTTTGGGACTTGCCCTGCTGACTGTCTTCTATGCTTTTGCGGGAGTGGTCCTTGGACTGAACATTTACGAAGGAGAAAAGCTCAAAAATAGCCTCAAGCTCGATGAGCAAAATGGGCTGCAAGCGCAACTTGCACGTATAGAAAAGAAGCTTACAGTTGATCTGGTGAAATTAGAAGCTAAGTTGAAAAAGGAGCTTGGACCAAACTATAAGACAGCTTTGGTTAAAGAAGCGATCGCTGCGGGAGCAGCCAATCTACATGCTCTCTTAGAGGAGCTGGGAATTACAACCTCTGATCCTCTTGGCGACATCTATAAAAACATTTTGGCGGCAGAGCTGCAAAATAGAGGTGCCACAGAGTCCGTAGGTCAGATGCTTGCTCTTATCGGTTTTGACCTCAGAGCGCGTAAGTTGGAGATTAAAAAAACCGATAAACTCAGCCGTGTACTTGGAGAAGATCTTGTCAAAACAATAAAGGGTACGATGAGCGAATCTACGCCACTTTCTGCGCGCATTGCAAACGATGCATCAGCTCTGCAACAGGGCCAGGACCTCGTACAAAGAGTGCAAAAAGTGCTCAGCGAAAACGTCTCAAGTAAAATGCCAAGCATCATCCAGACCGCTGTCGGCCTTACGGCGATTGTGCTCTGCACGATCTTTACAGCGGGGGCTGGACTTGTTGTAGGGGTAGTCTTGATGGCGATCTCCTCTTTGATGAGCCTTGTCTCGGATTATATTGGCCTGCAAAAGAGCGTTGCTAGTGAAGAAAAAGGGGCGATACATGATAAAAAGTTGCTCACCCTTTCGATTCTGGTCAACTTAGCTATTGTGGCAACTATTGTGGCTCTCCACGTGGCAGGAATTCTGACCCTTGGAATTGCCCCTCTTGTTGTGATGATCGTTCTTTCTGCGATCTGGCTTGGCTACAACCTCTATGCCCTCCATGTCATCGAGAGAAAAGAAGATGCGTGGAAAAAAGCCCATCCCACTCTTGAAGATTATCTCGCAGCGGTAACGGCTGGAGATCGAGGGAAGATGCTCGAGATCCCAGCGAGATTGCCTCCAGAGTTGCGAGCAAAAGTAGAAGAAGCTGCCTTCTCTAAACCGGGAGCTGATCTTAGAGCGGTGATCGAGCAAACGATCCAGCAGATCAAGGACGAAGAGCTGCAGCGAAAAGAGAGTTTACGCCAGGCGCTAGACCCCTTTATTAACAGTAACATGCAGACAGCGTCCTCTACCCCGCAGCAAGAAAAGGGTACAATCATAGATGCCATAGTTGATTCTGGCGAGCAAAATACAGATTCTGAGACTAGTCTTGATTCTGCTTCATAAACCTGTTACAAGCTCCTGTTTTTAGACAGGAGCTTAACGCTTGTGATCCCCCTCTCCGATTTTCTCCTCTATCTCAGCGCAGAAAAGGGGCTGGCCAAAAACAGCCTGCTTGCCTATGAGCGTGATCTGCGGCTTTTTCTCAAGGTTGCCGAGGGAAAGGGGGTAGAGGCTCCCTCCCAGCTTAAACAGGAGCATCTGATTGCCTTTATTGAGCATATGCAGCGGCAAGGGGCCGCATCAAGCTCGATCTACCGCGCGCTCATGGCGGTGAAGGGTCTTCTTTCCTACCTGCGCCGTGAAAAGGCTATTTTGCCTACACAGTTTCTCGAGATCGATTCTCCCAAGGTCTGGCAGCTCATCCCTGAGGTGCTTACAGAGGCAGAGGTGTTCCAGCTCATAGGAGCCATAGATAGCCAAGATCTTCTTGGAGCGCGTGACCGTGCCATTTTGCTTTTGCTCTATGGAGCAGGGATAAGGGTCTCGGAGCTGTGTGCCCTCAATCTCCAGGATGTCGATGAAACCTTTATTCGCGTGAAGGGGAAAGGGGGCAAAGAAAGGCTTGTTCCCATTGCACCGGTTGTGGTTGAAGCTCTCGACCACTATCTGGGGCACTTTCGCCTACAAGGGGAGCAGCAGGCGCTTTTTCTCTCTGCTAAGGGCAAGCGTCTCGATCGGAGTGCGATCTGGCGCCAGGTCAAAGAGAGGGCACAGCTTGCGGGAATCAGCAAGGAGATTTCCCCCCATACATTGCGCCACTGCTTTGCCACCCATCTACTCGAGCAGGGGGCCGATCTTCGCGTGATCCAAGAGATGCTTGGCCACGCCAGCATCGGCACCACCGACCGCTACACTCAGGTGAGCCAGAAACATCTTTTCGAAGCCTTTGAGAAGTTCCATCCGAGGCCTTGAGGGATCAAGATTCAATCAGGACATTAGCTTTGTTCAGAACACTATAAATTTTTATTTTTAACTCTCCAATAACTGTATCGCAGTCTGGCAGGTGCGGTACGAGAGGACTGAGCCATTGATTCCATGTCTTGGAAACATATCGAACCATTTTCTCGTCAAAGAAATCTAGAGGTTCTGTAAATAACACCTCTTTATAGGAACATTTTAAAGGTAGATTGGTGCTAATAACTTCTCGATCGAGCTGGTCTTCAAACATGCCAAAGATTCGCCATAAATCATAGTAATCTCTGGCTCTTGACCTGCTCCAATCCCGTTCGTGAAGTTTTTTGGTGTGTTGTAAAATGGCTCTTAGCTTTTCGATGATGATTTCCTCTAGGGAATAGAGAGATAACCGTAGATCGATAGCTTCTCCATAAGGATGAAGAAGAGGTTTTATGACCGGCTCAAGGAGAACTTTCTCATTAGAGATTTCGATCATAGCCTTTGTCAGTGGTTGCGATTGCCAGGGGAATTGAGCGCTGACAGTAAATGCCAACTGGCCTTCTGGATGAGGCTTTTTCTCTTCATATTTCTTCACAACCAACTGTATAGGAGCATACGCCCTCATTTGTGTTTCGGCATTTTTACAAGCCTCAGCAATATATTGAAGTAGATTATCGGAAGTTTCGCCTCTGACCGAGAAGTCTAGATCTTCAGAAAACCGATACTCTCCAAAATACCCCTTCTTCAGAGCGGTACCTCCCTTAAATATCAGATTCGATTTCAGTTGGGGATGTTGGAAAATGCCTACAAGCAGCCATGACAGAAGATAATCTTGTTGCACAACATCTAATCGCAAGGAGCTCTTTTTAGACACTTCTTCAAGCCGTTTTCTCAGGGGTTTAAGACTCATCCAACTCCTGTGTTTTCTTGAATCATCCATTTTTTATTATAGGGACCATGTAGTGGCGCCGAAGGATCGAGTTTGCGATATCCCTTAATGGGAAGAGACAATAGATCACTGAGTAAAAGTTCCTCAATACCTAGTTTTTCAAGAATCCAGCCCAACCGTTTAGCAATCGATCGATCCAGTTTTAGAGCATACGCAATAATTCTTTTAATGTTGATTTGATGACCATACATGTTGAATGCGTGTAAAACTTCTTGAAAATCACCACAATATTGAGGTTTCATCAAACCGTCTAAGAGAGTTCTTTCCGGATCTGTGATCTGAATTTGGGACTGTCCTATCCAGACTTTTTCCGTGCCAAAATAATGCTCTTTCTTGATTTTAATAAAATGATATTTTTTTTTAGAGATTGATCGAGGAATTGAGGTTGAACTTGGCACAATGGCAAAAATGGTATTCGGCGCCTGCTGTGTGAGATGATGGTAATGCATAGCAGTCCAGTGGCTAATTGCACAGGGGGTGACTAAAGCCATTGCAATCTCAAACTCATGAGGCGGCTCTCCAAAACCCGATTCGGAGTTAAAGGCATAAACACCCCGCTTTAAACGTATAACCCAGTTCCCCCTCTGCAAATGGTAAAGCGCTTCTACAACATAGTTAGGGTTCTGCCCTTGTTCTCGCGCAGCCTCTTGAGCTTGCCTAACTGTGAAAATTTTGAATCCAGAAGCAGCAAGGTAGCGCAGGAATTGAAGGCCCATCGGGGATGATTTCATAACCAATATATATCGCGAATGTCGTTAATTGGACAATATCCAATTTTCGACACTCCAAATATATATTCAAGCGGCTAAATTTAAGCAAGTTATACTTGAAACATAAAATTTGAAAGGGGTGTGGAGAAGAATTTTTCGACCGGTATACCTTGATCACCGATTAAAAGAACTCGAGAGGGGTTGAACTTATTCACAAAAATGTCGATTCCGGTGCGATTCATGCTCTCTTTCCCACTTTTTACTTCAATTGCCGTAAGAGCAGTTCCCTGTTGAAGAACAAAATCGACTTCCCTATCCCCCTCACGCCAATAAAAAAGGTCTATTTGTGTGCCTCGAATGCTATTTAAAAGATGGGCCCCCACAGCCGATTCAACCAATCTTCCCCAAAAGATACGATCTTCGCGTGCCTGTTTAAAAGTCTTTCCTGATAGAGCTGACATCAAGGCTGTATTAAAAACAGAAAATTTTGGGCTCGATCCTTTTTGTCTGACCCGTTGTTTAGAAAATTTTTGTAGTCCACTAATCAACCCTGCTCCCGAGAGTAGATCGAGATAATGGGCTAATGTCGTTGTATTCCCTGTCTCTTGGAGCTCTCCTAGCATTTTAGAATAGGAAAGAATCTGTCCGGAATAGTTACAGCCGAGCTGAAATAATCGGCGCAGTAAAGCAGGCTTATTGACTTGAGTCATCAAAAGAATATCGCGTGAAATGGTGGTCTCAATGAGTGATTCATTAATATAATGTCCCCAACGAGAGGAGTCGTTTTCATCAGCTAGTGATGCAGCGCCAGGATAGCCACCAAAATAAAGATAGTGATCTAAAGTCCAGCCAAAATGCGTATGCATTTCTCCAAAAGACCAGTGCGTGATGGGAATATTTTCAAAGCGCCCTGCTAAGCTTTCTGTCAGTCCTTTTTGCATCAGCCAAGGAGAAGAGCCAAGAATCAGTACAGATAAATCAGTTTGGTTGCGTGTATCTTGATCCCAGAGGGCTTTGATTGTATCGGACCAATGTGGAATTTTTTGTACCTCATCAATGATGAGTAAGGCTCCTTGGCCTGGTTCTACTTTGTTTCTGGCCACCTCCCATTGCTGCTCAATCCATGCTATATTTTGAAGAGTGGCTAAATCGGCTGAGACATAATGTGAAGGCTTTTTAATGGCTTTGGCTACCTGTAGTGCCAGAGTGGTTTTACCCACCTGCCTGGGTCCAAGTAAGACTTGGATGAATTTGCGCGGTTCTTGGAGGCGCTCAATGAGAAGAGTAAAAATCGATCGATGTTCCATAGACTACCTGATTTTTACTCAGTGTACTGAGTAAATTTACTCAATGCAATGAGTAAAATAAATATTATTAAATTTTAAATACACAAAATGCTGAAATTCAAGGGCTTCCGGTGCTTGATTTTTTAAGAGGCTATCTTGAATTCATTTGGCTTCAATGCTTTTTTACCTGGCTTCTCCTCTTCACCTACAATTTGGCTAGAGTCTTAACCTCAGTTTTTTGTTGCGTAATTCATGCGACTTAACATTCTTAAAATAAGACATTTAACCACAGAGCTCACAGAGAACGCAGAGATTAAAAAATCCAGGGAAATGCTCTACAAACATCTGTGGAGCATCCGTCTTATTTTTTTTTAATCTCTGCGTCCTCCGTGAGCTCTGTGGTTAACCATCTTGCTTTTAGTAAGTTATATGCTAAAAACCAATTATTGCAACAAAACCGTTCTCTTGCAAATTTGCTTTTTAATGTTAATTTTCTTATTATGCTTCTTAGATTATAGTAATGCAATAAAAAATTTTGCTTAAAAAGGAAAAAATTATGGCCACCACCAATTCTTTAAATGGTTCCCCTCTTTCTGTCGGCACTGTTGTTCAGCCAATCACAGAGACAGTCCAGCAAATCCATCTGCCGGAAGAACTCATGATCAAAATTTTCATGCATTTGAACTTGGAGGGTATTAAAGCGTGTGGGCTTGTCTGCAAATATTTGAATCGAGTCGCTGGTCTGAATCCTTTTTGGAGGAATTTATTACAGCGAGATTTTTCTCGTTATTTTGATCCAAACATTAAGGATTTCCTGCAAGCTTATATGCAAGCTTATAAAAAAAGGCATCTTTTTCGTGCAAATTTTCCTAAAGTATATAGAGCAAGAGATATTCCAATCCGCAATATGGAGATAAGAGCCTGTTCAGCCTTTGCTGCTACAAGTAAGAGGATCGCTATAGGTTATAACGATGGATCGATTAGGATCACCGATAAGAGGGCAGATACTTGGGTATCTGAGGACTTTCGGGCGCATACAGACAAGATTAATTCTCTTGTTTTTTCTGGTGAAGAAATGCTCATTTCAGGTTCTGAGGATCACAAGGTCTGCCTTTGGGATCTGAATGCTCGTGTTTGTGTGGAGCACTCTCTGAATCATACAAGTGGAGTTACCTCCATTATCTTTAGAAAGAAAATCCTCATTTCCGGGGCGCGTGATGGAAAAGTTACATTCTCATCTCCTAGCCTTCTCCAAAAAGAACAAGCGGTTATCAGTTGTGAAGTTCAACCTGGGAGTGCAATTACAGCCCTTGCCATTAATGATGCATTTTTTTTTATCGGCCTTTCTGATGGGATGATCAAAAGCTATGATGGAGATGTATGTGCTTGTTTCGGGGATTCTAAAACATTTACGGCCACCCTTTTTACTGGGCATACGAAACCGATTACATCCCTTGTCGCTGATGATGAAACCCTCGTCTCTGGTTCTTACGACGAGACGATCAAGTTCTGGGATTTGAAGGGGAACTGTACAAAAACCTTGGAAACTACAGGAAAGACTGTTCACTCCCTTGCTATTGTTGAGGGGAGACTTGTTTCAAGCTTTTTTGATGTGATCAAGGTTTGGGATCTAAAAACGTTTGGATACATAACCAAGTTGCCTATAAGATGCGTCTATGGTCTTTTTACCATTGTAGATGATGGACAGGCGATTCTTAGTATAGATGGTTATACTATCTATCTTGTGGATTTTATGGCAGATGAGAATCAAATTTTTGAAGAGCTTGCCCTCCTGTTTGACAAGATGGATAAAAGAGCCTATAAGCGATTCTTAAACATGCCGAAAATTGCAAGAATAAAAATCTATGAAGAGCTCTATAAAATCCGCAAGATTCCTTCAATAGATGATCCCTGGAAATATGCGGAGTATTCTTTTCAGTGTACTTGGAAGGAGCATGCTCAAGCAATTAGAAATTATTTAGAAAACCAGCCAGCCCCGACTTCCACCCCTTCTCTTGCAGAAAAGGAAGAGAGCCAAACTAGTTAATAAATAGCGGTAGCCGGATTCGAACCAGCGACAAACGGATTATGATTCCGCTGCTCTAACCAGCTGAGCTATACCGCCTTATTGGACCGCCCTATTGGACCGTAAAAGTGCTAAGTAAAGATTAGCGGGGACAGGATTCGAACCTATGACCTTTGGGTTATGAGCCCAACGAGCTAACCACTGCTCCACCCCGCGATAATAATCGTGCCGATCCTAACACGACCCCTTTATTTAATTCAAGATCTAGTGCTCTTTGAGCAAAATTTTGCTCAAGGAGCACTAGATTCGATCACTTCCTTGAGCTTGGAAATGATCACGCCGAGAGCTGTGAGATTTTCTCCGCCACGCAGGACGATCAGGTCTGCATATTGCCTTGTCGGTTCTACATAGGTCTCGTGCATCGGTTTGACGGTGGTCAGGTACTGATTCTTGACCGCTGTAAAGGTTCTGCCGCGCTCCTGCATGTCTCGTTCAATGCGGCGCAAAACGCGCACATCGTCATCTGTATCGACAAAGATCTTGATGTCAAAAAGCTCACGAATATGGGGAAGCGCAAAGAGCAGGATTCCCTCCACGATGATCAGTTTCTGGGGGGAGGTGGTCACTTGCTCGCTCATGCGAGAGTGGGTGGCAAAGTTGTAGGTCGGCAAGAGGACATTTTCTCCCTTTTTAAGCTCGAGAATCTGCTCCTTGAAGAGAGTAAAATCGAGGGCATCGGGGTGGTCGAAATTGGTCTTTTCGCGCTCTTCTAGAGAGAGGTGGGAGAGGTCTTTGTAGTAGATGTCTTGACTGATGAGTACAGACTGATTGGGGAAGGCCTCTTGGATTTTTCGGGCAAGTGTTGTTTTTCCAGATGCGGTTCCACCTGCGATGCCGATGATGATCGGTTCAAAGGCAAAGGCAGCCTGTGAGATTAAAAGTAGCAGAAAGCCAAAGATTTTTTTCATAGGTCCTTAAGTTTCAAATATTTGTAAAAGGTTGTGTGGGAGTTGTAAGCGGAGATGATGTAACCCTCTTTTCCCATCAAAAAGCCTCCTTTGAGGATATAGCTTTTAAAAAAGGCAAACCAGCTGTGGAGCAAAATCTTCCAGAAGGGGGAAGAAGCGCGCTCTGTTTGCTGGGCAAAAAGAGCTGTATACTGCTGCATTTTAGAGAGAAAGTCTCTGGTTTCGAGGTAAGGGGTATGTATGAGGGTATGCTTCAAGTGGACTTTCTTCAGATGGCTGCTCTTTACCCTCTCATGGACAAGGTCCTCTGTAAAAGCGCTCTTTTGGCGGTGGTAGAGCCGTGCGACAGAGTCGGGCGACCAGCCTCCGCAGCCTCTAATTCGTTTGCCATTGAGATAATTGGCTCTTTTTAGGAGGTAAATCTCCTCGGGATTGAGCGCCAAGTTGGCAATTTCATTTGCTAAGGGCTCTGTGAGGATTTCGTCGCTGTCAATTGACAAGATCCAGTCGTGGCTGGCAAGCGAGGAGGCCAGGTTATGGAGGGGGCCAAAGCCGATAAAAGCCATCTTGTGGATGCGGGCATTGGGATAGCTCTTCGCTATTTCTAAGGTCTTATCATTAGAGCCTGTATCGAGCAGAATCACTTCGCTAAAGGGCTTTAAAGAGTCCAGTGTCCTTGCGAGGGTGCGCTCAGAGTTTTTAGTCAAGATCGTGACGCTAATCATCCAACAAGGTATAAATAGAGGAGACTTAAGGATACTCATGGAACTAAAAAAGGGCTACACCTTTGATGACGTGGCGCTCGTCCCGCAATTCAATAATGTGCCATCGCGCACGGAGCCTTCTTTGGAAACCTGGCTCACGAAGAACTTAAAAATAGAGATGCCGCTCTTAGCTTCGAATATGGACACGGTGATTTCCGAGGAGCTTGCCGATATTTTGATCGAGGCGGGGAGTTTACCCATTTTTCACCGGTTTACCCCTTTTAAGCAGCAGGAGGCTTGGGTAAAAAAATATAGCGGCAAGACCTTCATTTCCTGCGGGATCCAGATGCAGAGCATCGAGGAGATCCGCTCTCTTTTGGACAGTGGAGCTTGTGGGGTATGCATCGATGTGGCCCATGGCCATTCCGATCGAATGTTTCAGTTCATTGAGGAGATCAAAAGGACGCACCCAAATAAAGAGGTGATTGCTGGCAATGTCTGCACGGCGATGGCCTACCATGATCTTGTCAATGCGGGGGCCGATGCGGTTAAGGTAGGGGTGGGCCCCGGAGCTGCCTGCACAACGCGCATTGTAACCGGCTTTGGGGTGCCGCAATTTACCGCCATCTATGACTGCGCCGAAATTGCAGAAAAATTGCGGGTGCCGCTCATTGCCGACGGAGGCATTCGCACAAGCCGCGATGTGGTGCTGGCGCTCGCTGCTGGTGCCAGTACAGTGATGATTGGCAAGCTGTTTGCCTTAACTCGCGAGAGCGCCGCTCCCAAAAAAGAGACGAAAGAAGGGGCCTTGATTGCCAAGTTTCGTGGTCAGGCCAGCGCCGATTTTCAGACAGAGTTTTACGGGGGACTTAAGGACAAAACAGTGGCCGAGGGGATCGATTTCTGGGCGCCGGTAAGTGGTAAGGCAATCACCCTCATCGAGCAGCTCCTCGGAGGGGTGCGCAGTGGCCTGACCTACGGGGGAGCGCGCAATATCAAGGAGCTGCAGCGCAAGGCAGAATTTATCTCTGTAACCTCAAGTTATACCATGGAAAGCTTCCCAAGACCCTTGTGAACCTATCCGCAAATGTTAAAAGTAGCTTTCCGTGTCTTTTTTAACAGGGTTTTGTGCCGCTTCTTGGCCTACTTGTTTTAAGTATGTCCTGCGAAGCGGCACAAAAACCTGTTGAAAAATCCTACAAAAAGCTACATTTTAGCCTTTGCGGATAAGTTCATGAAAATCTTTGATCCCATTCACGGATTCATTGTGATCAATCAGCTTGAACAAGAGCTCATTGATTCCTTTCCATTTCAGAGGCTTCGCTACATTCATCAGCTAGGCAATGTCTTTCTTGTCTATCCAGGCGCGACCCATACAAGGTTTGAACACTCTTTAGGAGTGATGCATCTTGCGACAGAGATCTTTGATCAGGTCAGCGAGGGATTTGCGCCCGGCGATGTCGCTTACCTGCGCCAAATTTTGCGCCTTGCTGCGCTTTGCCACGATATTGGCCATCTGCCCTTTTCGCACACAGCTGAAAAGCGGCTTGTAGGTCTGCATGGCCATGAGAAGTGGACCGAGCGGATCATCCCCTCTCACTACTTGCAGCCCATTTGGGAAAAGCTTGGCAAGGAGTTTCCCGGCCATTCCATTGCAGAGGATGTGGCCAAAATAGCAACGGGCAAAGAGGGGCTTGCAGAGGTGATCACAGGCGATCTTTTTGGCGCCGATCGGATCGACTATTTGCGGCGTGATGCGCATATGACAGGCTTAAATTATGGCCTTTTTGATTATGAGCAGTTGATTGGATCACTGCGAAGAAGCGGGGAGAGGATTGTGCTCGACCTCTCTGGGCAAGAGGCCTCTTTGGCTCTTGTGGCAGCAAGAGGATTTATGCACAAAAGGCTCTACCATTATCCCCCGGTCCAAGCCTCTGAATTTCACCTTGCCCGTTTCATGGAGCACTTTTACACAGATCCTCGCTATTTCACAGATCTTGAGAGCTATTTATCGATGAGCGAAGCGCAGATTCAATGTGCACTAGAATCTTGTCGATCAGGAGAGAGTTTCCTCTGTCGAGAGGCGAAGAGACTAAGAGAGAGGGCCCTTCGCTTCCAAGCGTTCCTTTTGCCTCCTTCTATAGAAGAGCAGGCTCTCCAAGAAATAAAGAAAAATTTTTCTATCCCAGACGAGCTGATGGAATGGGAGTTCTGTCCTCATGACAAGAATTGGCTTTATCTCGCACCTGAAACCACTTTCGTTTATACTCATCTTGCAACAGATTTGTCTGTTGCTAGATAAATGAAAATCTTTAATAAAGAAAATGCTTTCATCCTTCTTGCCATGCTCTGCGGCTTTTTTATTTGCGCCGAGTATGCCATTGTTCGCCCTGTCAGCAACTCTCTTTTTATTCACGTTTTTGGTTCGCACTGTTTCCCTTACGCGTGGCTTGCCACTGTTCCTTTAAGTCTACTGGCCGTTTCGCTCTACAACTACCTACTGCCGCGTTGGGGCTGTAACAGGCTTTTTTTCGCCTCTATTGTGGCGGTCATTCTCGTCAATAGCGTCATCTCTTTTGCCTTTCCTTTTTTTCCGAAACTCTCCTTCTTTTTCTATGTATGGAAAGAGGTCTACATCATGCTGATGTTCCAGCAGCTCTGGTCGGTGATTCATGCGACAATTCCTTTAAACCGTGCCAAAGCGCTCTATGGAATCTTTTTTGGAGTCGGGGGGCTCGGCTCGATCTTTGGCAGTAGCATTCCCAGCTTTTTTGCGGTCGAATATGGGTCGGAAACTCTTCTACTCATGACCCTCCCTCTTTATGCGCTGCTTGTCCTCAGTTACAGGCAACTTGTCAAGGTGAGCTCCGTGGCGCAGCTTCCCATTGAACTTGAGGAGGCCAAGCAGACCTCATGGAGAAGTTTCTCCTATGGCTGCAAGTTGATCAGAGATTCTAGATTTTTATTGTTTGCCCTGATAATTGTGATCTTGATGCAGCTTTCTTCGGCTTTTCTCGATTTTGAGTTCAATGATGCCTTGGGCAGGCTCTATCCCGATAAGGACCTGCGTACCCAGTTTAGCGCAAGACTCCTCGCAATTGGCCACTTTGCGACGGTGACCTTGCAATTTGTCGGCAGCTATCTCTTCATCCGGCTGCTCGGTGTGAAAAAAAGCCACCTGGCCATTCCTCTTCTCTTGGGGTGCAACTGTCTGCTCTATGCCTTTTTCCCGCTTTTTTCTCTCTTGAGCTTTTCCTTTATGGCGATCAAAGCCTTTGATTTTTCCATCTTCGGTGTCCTGCGAGAGATGCTCTACGTTCCCTTAAAATCCGATGAGAAATTTCGGGCAAAAGCAGTCATTGATATCTTTGCCTATCGAGCAGCGAAAGCAGGTGCTGCTTTTTTAATTCTCGCTTTCCAGCCCTTTTTGACAGAGCTGAGTATTTTGCTCTGTGCCCTTTGGATTGGAGCTATTTTCTGGGGCCTGAAAGACTATGAGAAGGTAACTGCGTGATCTCTAAATCTAAGCGCTACCCCTTTGAAGATCCTCTTTTCAACCGAGGGACTGCCTTTACAGAAAAAGAGCGCGATGCATTTGGCTTGCAGGGACAGCTGCCTTGTCATGTTTCGACAATCGAGGAGCAGGTCAAAAGGCGGTATGCCAATTTCTGCGAGATGGAAAACTGGGTCTCCAAGCACCATTTCTTAAGCGCTTTGCAAAACCGCAACGAAGTGCTCTTTTACCGCTTCTTACTCGAATATGTGACCGAGATGGTTCCCTTCATCTATACCCCAACTGTGGGTGATATTTCGCGTCACTACAGCATGCTCTATCGCGAGCAGCGCGGGCTCTACCTCTCCTATCCCCTCAAGGATCGGATGGAGGAGATGGTTGCCAATTACCCCTATAATGAGATCGACGTGATTGTGGTCACAGATGGCGAGCGCATCTTAGGCCTCGGAGATTTGGGAGTTGGAGGAATGGCGATCTCTGTGGGCAAGCTCTCTCTCTACTCGCTCTTTGGAGGGATTCACCCTGCCAGGACCCTTCCTGTTGTGCTCGATGTGGGCACCAACAATGCGGGGATGCTCAGCGATCCTCTCTACCTAGGCTACCGCAGCCAGAGGGTTACAGGTGCTGGCTATGACGAGTTTGTCGAGAGATTCATCTCCGCAATTGAAAAAAGATACCCAAACGTACTGCTCCAGTGGGAGGATTTTGCCAAAGCGCACGCATGGAGCTTGCTTGAAAGATACCGTGAGCGTCTCTGCTCCTTCAACGACGATATTCAAGGGACAGCCTCTGTTGTGCTCTCTGCGATCTATAGCGCTGTCAAGCTCTCGAAAAGCCGCCTCAAAGAGCAGCGCTTTGCAGTCTTTGGGGGAGGCTCAGCAGGTCTGGGCATCTGCGATCAGATTGTCAAAGCACTCCTGGCCGAAGGGGGGATTTCGGAAGGGGAGGCGCGCAAGTTATTCTATGTTGTCGATATCCAAGGGCTTTTGCACACCAAACTGACAAACATGGATCCCAATCAGAGGCGATTTGCCCAAGATCATGAGAAAATTGGCTCATGGGATGTGCAAAACCCTCATCATGTCTCTCTACTAGATGTCGTCGAACGGGTCCATCCGACTATTTTGATTGGAGTCTCCACCCAAGCAGGCGCTTTTACCGAAGAGATCATCCGTGAAATGGCAAGACATGTGGCGCGCCCTGTGATTTTTCCTCTTTCCAACCCCACCTCGCGCTCAGAGGCCCATCCCATTGACCTGATGAAATGGACAAAGGGACAAGCGATCATTGCAACAGGAAGCCCTTTTGAGGCGGTTGCCTTTGAGGGGAGGATCCTTCCCATTGCCCAGTGCAACAATGTCTACATTTTCCCAGGGGTCGGTCTTGGCCTCATCGCAACAGAGGCTCGCAAAGCCAGCGACACGATCTTTATCGAAGCGGCAAAAGTTCTCAGCCACCATAGCCCCCTTCTTCAAGACCCCTACGGGTTGCTCTTCCCCACTTTAGATACGCTGCGCAGCGTCTCAAGAGAAATCGGGATTGCGGTTGCCAAAGTGATCTGCAAAGAGGGGCTGGCCAGAGCCTCATTCCCAGAGGGAATTGAACAGCGCATCGATGAGATTATTTGGTACCCGGATTACCCGAAAAATTAGACTTGTATTATTCATTTCCCTGCCCTTGCCCGTTGAAGCCGCTTTGGATCAAAACATTTCGGCAGACGTGGCGCTGGGACAGCGCCAGGTTACGGAGTTTAAATTTAACCCTACCGGATCATTTGGCCAGGCCCTAGAAACTCCTTTGCCCAAGATTACTGTACGATCTGATGGCATTTGGGAGATTGAGGGAAGGAATATTAAGAAATTTAAAATGCTAAGTATATACACAAACTACTCCAAAAATTGGTTTCTGCCGGCGTTGGCAGCCACGGAATTTTAGCCCGCCTGCATCGCTCAACTTATTCAAGTTGAGCTGCTTCGGCGCCGGCTTCGCCTGACTCAAATTCCGGGCGCCTCCTTGGCATATTCCCAATTTTTGAAGTAGTTTGTGTATAGAAGAAAACGAGCGTAAGATTAGGCATTTTTTTGATGAGAAGCATCAACTACAAGAATTTGGTTTTTCTGACATTCAGTCTACGATGGATAAAGTTGTCAAAGAAGTGATAAAGGCCGACCAGTTAGGTCTTATCCCCGTAGAAAAACCATTTGTTATAAATACTTTTATCGGCGGTTTTGAATTTGAAATACGCGGTGTTGTTTTAGATAACGAATTAAAATTTGGAACGTTTTTTATTCCAAAGAAATAAATTATGCTGGCGAATAATGAAAGATATTTTTGAAGAATGTGAAGAATACAAAAGAATATTAGAGTCTCGACTTAGGAAAAATCCGAAAGATAGTGAAGCGCTCATCCATCTTGGATTTTTAGAATTTGACTTTACGCACGATCATGAAAAATCACTGGCCTATTTAGAAAAGGCCATTGAAATCGATCCGAATAATTTAGAGGCTTATTTTTGGCTGGCTTACGTCCATTACGCAGATTTTTGTGAATACAGCAAAGCAGAGAATGTCCTTTTAAAAGCGCTCAAAATAGACCCACATCACACAGATTGTTTGTTATTAATGGCGCTTATTTATTGGGATTGGGATCGACCTCTAGATGAAGCTATTAAGTATCTTGAAAGAGCTCTTAAACATGGATTTGACCGTCCTCTTATTTATCATATATTATCGACACTACATTTGAAACAGGGCAATATCGATTTGGCAGAATTATATTTGTATAAAGGACTTGAATTTGCTCAACATCCGCCAAAAATTCCCACCAATGTTATTGAAAAGTATTATGAAAATGTACTTACAGGCAGAAGCTGGAAAGACCTAGAAAAAACATTTAGAAAGTTAGAAGAAAAAATCGAACGAAAAAAACAAGAATTAAAAAATTGCTAATCTTTTCACGCAGTAACCGCTTTTAAAACCCAACTGAGGCGACTAGAGCGAAGCGAAGGGAGCCGATGGCGGGAGCCCGCCGTCAGGCGGGAAGACTTAAGCTAGGATAGACTATTATTTCCAGGCGCTAGCCGTGATAAGAAGCTTGTGTATATCGATAATTGGTATAAGCTCGACTTTGTAACTTTTTGAGCTAGACGCCCTCGAAATATTTGCTCTCAGAGGAGTTTATTTCTACCGGGATGGGTTAAAAACCCCTCCCGGTAGAAATAAATCGACTCGTTTGGCCGTCGGCCAAACGTCCGAGAGCAAATAGGCGAGGCCAAGCAGGCTCAAAAAGTTACAAAGTCGAGCTAAGCAATTCCCATCGTAATGGCGGATCCCAGAAGAAGAAGCATCACTGCTACGAGGATCTTGAGTCGCTTGAATGTCAAGGCGGGGAGCCACTTAGCTCCTAGGTAGGCTCCAGCAAATGCAGCGAGGCTTGCCGCCAGCAAAATGCCCTGTAGTTCTTTAGAAAGAACAGTCGAGAGTTGTTGCCAGTAGATGGCCCAGCCATAAACGATGAGACGAGTCAAATCGACGAGGATGCTGACAATGACTGTTGTGCCGATGAACTGCTCTTTGGTTAAGCCTGCATGGATGAGAAATGCAGAGCGAAATGCGCCTTGGTTGCCCGAGAGCCCGCCGAAAAAGCCAGAGAGAAAACCACCAAGAGGCATGAATCCTGACGAGAAAGAGAATTTAAAGGGAAAAAATTCTCCAAGAGAGGAGAGAATCACAATCGGTCCCACTATAATCCCAAGGAGCGTGATGTGAAAGCTGTGATTGAACAGCTCATAGGTGAAAAGAGGGGTGGTGCGCGAAAAAAGGCTGAGCAGATAGGCACCTAGAGCAGAGGCTAGAGCTGCGGGAATGCCGAACTGCAGGATGACTGTTTTGTTGGCCCATTTCCCCACGAGAAATAGCTTGAAGTAGTTGCTCAGTAGGTGGATGACTGCTGTGGCTCCAATTGCAAGTGGCAAGGGGAAAAAAAGCGCAAAAACGGGCATGAGGACCGTTCCTAAGCCAAACCCTGAAAATAGGGAAGAGAGAGAGGCGAGGAAAGCGGTCGTGCAAATGATCAGGGTTTTCATTTCTACCTGCTCAAAGCGCCCTTTTTTCAGGAAAAACCAGGTTATGCAAGAGATCTATTGAGTGCTGCAAGGGCTTTTTCGTAGTCGGGCTCTTGCGTGATTTCGGGGACAAGCTGCTCGTAGACGATCAGATCGCTCTCATCGAGGACAAGGACGGCTCTAGCGCAGAGCCCCGCAAGCGGGCCGTCGGTGATGAGCACTCCGTAGGTTCTGGCAAAATCTTTGGAGCGCATCATCGAAAGAGGGATCACGTTTTCGAGATGTTCGAGCGAGCAGATGCGCTGCTGCGCAAACGGGGAATCGGCCGAGATGATGAGGGCGATATGCTCTGGATGCTCTTGCATCGCCTTGTTGAATTTTTTGGCCGAGAGAGAACAGACCGAGGTGTCTAGACTCGGTACAATGGAGAGAAGCTTGCGCTTTCCCGAAAAGTCTTTTAGAGAGCAGTCTTTCAGCTCTTTGCTCACCAAAACAAAGTCAGGGGCTTTGCTTCCGATGGGGGGAAGAGCTCCGTTTGTGTGAATGGGAGTTTCTTTGAATGTGATTCTCATGATTTTCCTTTAAAGATTTGGTTAACTTAGTGTAACATGCCGCTTCCTCATGAAGAAAGAAAAAAATCAGCTCAGCAGGTTCTTGAAAAGAGAAGTTGCCCCAGAGGTGGCTGCCAAAGATCCTTCTTCCTTTAAGATGGAGCCCTATCCCTCTATCCCTGCTCCTGCGATGAGTGCCTCTCTTTTTGAAAGATGCGAGGACAAGAGGAGCGTGCAAAAGCCCCTTTGCGTCTCTAAGGGCGTCTCTAAAAATCCTAACCTGCCTCCGAAGACCTGTGCTGTTGCAGACAAACTC
>JABDDY010000004.1 GCA_013287365.1 Chlamydiota bacterium | reverse complement strand
CTGCCGCTCGGCCAAAGACTATGAGGATGCCGCAGCAGTCTGTGATCGCATTGGGATCTCCTACTACAGCATCAATTTTACCAAGGAGTATTGGGATCTTGTTTTTTCGACTTTTTTGGAGGAGCTGAAGAAGGGATATACGCCCAACCCTGACATTCTGTGCAATAAGGAGATCAAGTTTAACCTCTTTTTTCAAAAGGCACTCGATCTGGGAGCTGATTTTCTGGCAACAGGTCACTACGCAAGAGCAGTCGATGGACAGCTCCACAAGGGAATAGATCCACAGAAGGATCAGAGTTACTTTCTCTATACACTGCAAAAAAAGGTGATCGAGAAGGTGCTCTTTCCGGTGGGGGGGCTGATGAAGGCAGAGGTGCGCGCTCTGGCAAAAGAGGCGGGCCTTGTCGTCCATGATAAGCGAGATAGCACCGGGATTTGCTTCATCGGCAAGCGCGATTTCAAAGAGTTCATCAGCGGCTATATCGCCTATCAGAAGGGGCCTTTTGAGACACTTGAGGGCAAGGTGATCGGAGAGCACGATGGAGCGGCTTACTACACGATTGGGCAGCGCAAAGGGCTTGGCATTGGAGGACCGGGAGAGGCCTGGTTTGTGGTGGGCAAGGATATGGCGCGAAATGCTGTGATTCTCGTGCAGGGTGAGCACCATCCTGCGCTTTATGCCAAAGAGCTCATTGCGATAGAACCTAGCTGGGAAGTTCCAGAGGGCTGGGAGGGCAAGGCCAAGATTCGCTATAGACAGCAAGAGCAGCCCTGCAGGGTCTGCTCTTTGGGAGAGGGAGAGCTTCTGGTTTCCTTTGAAAAGCCGCAGCGCGCGGTGACCCCGCGTCAAGCCATTGTCTTTTACGAGGAAAACAGCTGCTTGGGAGGAGCGCTGATTGAGCGTGCGTTAAAATAATTTTTACTCTATGAATCGAGGAGATGGTCCTTGTCTTTTGGCTTCTCCTTCTTTTCGGGTGCGCAAAACTTCCCGAGGAAGAGCCTTGCGCGCTAAAAATCGATCCCCCGTCCCTTGAAACGCTCACGTCAAGAGCGAAAGAAGATCCCCTTTTTACAGAGGGCGATTTTCCAGGAACCAGCTGGTGGGAACTTTTTGAAGATGAGCAGCTCAACTCTCTAATTCTAGAGTCACTTAAGGATCAACCGAGTCTAAAAGCGGCTGAGGCACGGCTAGAGGCAGCCAATCAAGAAGCGTTCGTCGTTCGCTCCTCGCTATTTCCCGTGGTGGGGGTAAGCGCGCAGGGAGCGCAGCAGTACTTTGGCAAAAACGGCTTTTTCCGCGCTTTTGCGCCAAGCTTTCCCGGACGCATCAACGAATACACCTTAGAACTTGATTATGGCTATGAGCTCGATTTATGGGGCAAGTACCGCAATCTTTTCCGCGCAGCCCTTGGAGAAGCAAGAGCTATCGCTGCAGAAGCTGCAGAGGTCAGAATCATCTTGAGCACATCGGTGGCCCTTGCCTATTTCAGCTGGCAGATCGAGATCGAGCGCCTCTCTCTTTTGCAGCGACAGAGGGAGATCGCAGAACATAGGTATGGGCTCACAGGTTCTCGGAGAACCTACGCCTTAGATAACCAGCTCCAAGAGCTAACCGCGCAGGGAAATACGACCTTTATAGCCAAGCAGGTTGTCGCAAGCGAGCAGCTGGTGACTCTCACGCAGTTTCAGCTCAAAGCTCTGCTTGGGAAGGGGCCCGATGATGAGCTCTTCCTGGAGAAGAAAACACCTCCAAGGCACTGCCAGATAGGACTGCCCTCTCACCTCTCTTCCAATCTTTTGGCAAGGCGTCCTGATCTTGCGGCGATGATCGCGCGCGCAGAGGCCTCTGCAGAAAGAGTGGGAGCGGCTCGCACCGATTTTTATCCCAGCATCAACTTGATGGGACTTGTGGGGCTCGACAGCGTCTTTTTTAATAAGTTCTTCACCTGGCCAAGCCGGACAGCCACTGCAATCCCCGCCTTGAACCTGCCCATTTTCACAGGAGGCAGACTCAGGGCTAATCTCAAGAAAAGAAGGGCCGAATTCACAGAGGCAATGGAGACCTATCACAACGGCCTTTTGCAAGCGCTGAAACAGGTCGCCGATCAGATCACAGAGCTGCAGAGCTCTGAAAAGAGATTGCAGCTACAGGAATCTCTTGTTGCGCAGAGGAAAGAACAACTCTCCCTCACGGCGAAAAAATATCAAGAGGGAATAAGCTCTGAGCTCGAGCTGCTCGATGCCGATCAGAGGCTCGTGGAAGAGCGGCAAACTGCGTTGAGTGATCTGCTCCAGAAGCTGGTTACGACCTTAGCGCTCATCAAGGCGCTTGGTGGAGGGTTTTCCGCTTGAAAAAACGGTTTTTTCCTTTAGCTCTGATTCTGACCGTTTGCGTTCTGCTTGCCCTTTTTGGTCTTTGGTTTTTCTACTTTCGGTTCGTGGAAACAACAGAAGATGCCTATGTCAGCGGTAACCAGGTGGTGGTCAACACGCAGGTCGACGGCTTTGTCCAGGCCGTCTACTGCCAAGACACCGAAATGGTTAAGCAAGGAGATCTGCTCGTTGTTCTCGATCCCACCGATCAAACCATTGCCCTTGAAAAAGCCAAAGAAGCACTTGCAAATGCGGTCAGGGACTACTGCAGCTTGCAAGAGACAGCCAGCTCACTTGAAGCGGACAAACAGGTGCAGATCGCCCATTTTATCCGCACAGGGCAAGATTATTCACATCGCAAGGAGCTGATTGCATCGGGAGCGATTTCCCTTGAAGACCTGCAGCATGCAGAAGCCTCTTTTACCGCTGCCTTTGCCGCAACACTCTTAGCTGAGCACAAACTCCAGGCGGTGAAGGCACAGCTTAACGGGACAACGATTCAGACCTATCCCCTCATTGTGCAAGCCAAGGAAGAGGTGAGAGAGAGCTTTGTCAATCTCAAAAGATGTAAAATCTTCTCTCCAGCTACTGGAATGGTGGCTCGCAAGCTGGTGCAGGTGGGAGAATCGATCTCTGCCAAAGACTCTCTGCTTGTGATTGTCCCCTTTGATCAGATGTGGGTCGATGCCAATTTCAAGGAAATTCAGCTCAAACATGTGAAAAGCGGGCAGCCTGTTAGGATGCATGCCGATCTCTATGGAAGAGAGCGGATTTTTCATGGGACAGTACTCGGCATTAACGCAGGAACAGGGAGCGTTTTTTCTGTGCTTCCTCCCCAAAATGCGACAGGCAACTGGATCAAGATTGTGCAGAGGTTAGCTGTCCGCATCAGCCTCGATCCCGATGAGGTGGAGGCCTATCCTTTGCGCCTCGGTCTTTCCATGAATGTCAAAATCGATGTGAGAGACAAAGCAGAAGAGGTGGTCAATCAGGGCAAATTCACAACCGATGTCTTTGCCCATCAGATGGACGGGGCAGATGAGCTCATTGAACAGATCTTGCAGGCCAATACCTTTCATCCTACTGATCCAAGCTTCATGAATCTCTATGGCCCCAAACTCTTTAAGTAAATCAGGTCTGATCCTCGCAGCGGTGGCCGTATCGCTTGCCACCTTTCTGATTGTCTTAGACTACTCCATTGCCAACGTCTCGATCCCCTACATCTCGGGGGATCTGGCTTCAAGTGTCGATCAGGGAACCTATGTGATCACCTCTTTTGCCATTGGAACAGCCATTATCCTGCCAACATGTGGATGGCTGACAAAGCGTCTTGGGATGATTCGCTTAATGCTTTGGTCCCTTGCGGGCTTTACCCTTTTTTCCCTCATCTGCGGCCTATCAAGAAGCCTGACCATGCTTGTTGTCTCCCGTTTTCTCCAAGGAGCGCTCGCAGGTCCTCTCATTCCCATTTCGCAGAGTCTGATGGTCCGTATCTTCCCCGAGGAGAAGAGAACTGCCGCCTTGAGCTTTTGGAGTACAGTGGTTGTCATCGCTCCCGTTGCCGGTCCCATTTTAGGAGGCTGGATCTGCTATAACTACACCTGGCCCTGGATCTTTTACATCAATATTCCGACAGGACTCTTTTGCATCTTTGTGATTCGAGCGCTTCTCAAAGAATTTGAAACGCCTACAGAAAAAAAGGGGATCGATTGGGTCGGTTTTATTCTGCTGGCCTTAGCCACAAGCGCTCTGCAATTTACCCTCGACAAGGGAGAGCAGTATGACTGGCTCGGCTCAAAACTGATCCAGTTCACAGTTGGGATAGCTAGCGTCTGTTTCTTTCTGCTTTTTTTCTGGGAGCTCGACAGTAAAAATCCACTCATCGAGCTCAAGCTGCTCAAGATCCGCTCCTACGCCCTCTCGATTTTATTCATCGCGGTCTCCTATGCGATCTACTTTGGATCGGTCGTCCTCATTCCCCTTTGGCTACAGCAGTACATGGGATATACCTCTGTCTGGGCAGGCCTTGTCGTGGCTCCCATTGGCATCATTCCCTCCCTCTTTTCTACAGCCGTTGGCAAATGGGTCAAAAAAATCCCCGCTCCCTTTCTTCTTGGGGTGAGTTTTTTACTCTTTGCCGTCAGCTCCTTTAGCACCTGCTACTTCAATACAGAGGTCGACATCTGGCACATTGGACTCTCCCGCTTTCTTCTCGGGGGAGCACTGCTCTTTTTCATCGTTCCCCTCTTTGCTCTCTGCATGCAAGATTTGCCCCTTGATAAGCAACCCTCTGCACTTGGCTTTTTCCACTACGTCCGCGCCATGCTGGGAGCGATCGGTACCTCTATTTTTACCACCCTCTGGATCCGCCGCAGCGCCTTCTACCACTCCAACCTTGCCGCCAGCTTTCAGAGGCAGCCACTCTGGACAGACAACCTCGCGATCACCAATCAAGCCATCGACCAGCAAGCCTCCGTCCTTGCCCTCAACGACTGCTTCTACCTCATGGGCTGGATCTTTCTTGGACTGATCTTCTTTCTCCTCTTTGCTAAGGTGAAGAAAGTGGGGGCAGAGACGGTTGTGGCTCATGGGGAATAAAACGGAAAAGCAAAAAATAATTTTAACTTGCTTTTGAGGGACAACTTGTAGTAAAATGGGGAGGAAAAAATTAAAATACTAGCTTTAGGATCAACTATGTCTGTAGAATTTTCCCCCTCCCAACCAGCACAAAAGATTCAGGCCACGCCCTCTTGCCAAAGCGCCTGCACACCCTCTACAACCTTCTCTCAAAATGCCGATTCGAGCCTACAGTCTTCTGCTCCAGAAGAGGGCTTTATAGCCAAGATCAAGCACTTCCTCTCTATTATCTGGGACAGGCTCTCCTACTTTCTCTGTTGCAAATCGTGCAGAGAATACACTTCAGAGGCGAGTCCTTCGCTGCAACACTCTAACAACTCCACTCTCGTCAATCCTCCGAGTAACCAGGTTTATTACAATGTCGAGAACCCTGTCTCTATGGCCTTTCTTCGTCTATTACGAGATTCTGTCTGTCGAGTTTCATCAGGACCAGGGCGACCTTTAGAGCGTGTACCAGAAGTACATATTAAGGATGAGAAGACCGGGGTATTTAAAGAGTTTTGGAACTATTTGGTGATCGAACAGGACGGGAAGGTCATCTTTCAGACAAAACTAAAATCTATCCCCTGTAGATTTTCTGGTAAACTCAAGACAGAGAGCAAAGAATTTTACGAGTTTAACCTCGCAGACTACATGAAAGAACCGGGCAAGAGCGTTGTAGGTTATTATGCGGTGGTTACGGAAGAAAACCACCAAGGAACAGAAAACAAAAAACTTTTTGCTTTTGTATTAGAGTTAGAAGCTTTGCAAGGAGTGGCCCCGGAGAACTGGAAAACGGACAACTATTCTACTACTATTCCACTTTTCTTACCAAAAGCCATAGAAAAAAACACCCCTTATTTCGCCCTTAAACCTCTATTTGACTACATCCTACAAAGCTAACGCTATGAACCTATCCGTAAATTTGAAGGGCTCCTTTTCGAGTCTTTTCTCGTCGTTTTTAAAGCCGCTTCTTGGTCTACTTAACTTAAGTATGCCCTGCGAAGCGGCTTTAAAAACGACGAAAAAATCCTTCAAAAATCAGCGCCTTCAAATTTACGGATAGGTTCATGCTCCCTCTTCTACTCTCTGCCATTTTGTACTTTTCCGATATTGGGGAGCAGATTTGGCAAAATGAGTGTTCAAAAGATAAAGAAAAGCTGATCTTTTGGAACCCTCACGAACCCTTTCCCTCTCTCGGGATTGGCCACTTCATCTGGTTACCCAAAGATTCTCAGGTTCCTTTTGAGCAGACCTTTCCCTCTCTTATCCTCTTTCTTAAAAAAGAGGGGCTCTCCCCCCCCCTCTTGGATCGAGGGAGACTGCCCCTGGCAGACACGAGCAGACTTTCTGAAAGAAAAGGGGAGCTCCAAGGTCAAAGAGCTCCAGGCGTTACTTGAAAAGAGCCTCCCTCTTCAGACCCAGTTTCTCTACTTGAGATTCCAGGAGGTTGAAAAGCTTCTTCCCACAGAAACAGCAAAGATCACCCGGCTCAAAGCCTCTTTGCAAGGACTCTATGCTCTCATCGATTATCTCAATTTTAAGGGAAGTGGACTCTCTGAAAAGGAGCGCTATAAGGGAGAGGGGTGGGGTCTTTTACAGGTGCTCGGGCAGATGCCAAAAGAGGGATCTGTGGAGCAGGCGCCCAGGCAATTTGCCGAGGCGGCCCTTTTTGTCCTGAAAAGACGCGTAGCTAATGCGCCCTCCTCAAATGAGGAGCGTTTCTTCAGCGGTTGGCAGAAGCGTGTCGAATCTTACTGTGGCGAGCGCTGTAGCTAAAATAAACGACAACCCCAATGAGTATCCAGACAGCGGTCTGTATCCAAATGATGCCGGGAAGGACAACCATCTGGATGAGGCAGACCAGACACCCAGCTCCTGGAACCCAGGGAGCAAAAGGTACCTTGAAGGAGCGGTGCAGGGTCGGCTGGGTGTAGCGCAAGATCAGTACGCCTAGGCAAACAATTGTAAAGGCAAATAGGGCTCCCATCGAGACAACAGCTCCCAGTACCTCTACAGGGAAAATCGCGGTCAGGACAAGGGCAATGGCAGTTAGGATGAGTGCATTATAAAAAGGGGTTTGAAATTTCTTGTGCACTTTGCAAAAGACCTGCGGAAGGAGTCCATCGTGGGCCATTGAGTAAAAAATGCGCGTCTGGCCAATGAACATAACGAGAATGACAGAGGTCAGTCCTGCTAAAATAGCGGCTTTAGCTACATAACGCATCCAGAAGAGTCCAGGCCCCAAGGCATCGATCGCAACGGCAAAAGGGGCCTCTCCACCGAGAAGCTTATAGCTGACAATCCCTGTTAAGATCAGGCCAACGATCATATAAGTCACTGTCGCAATTGATAGAGAGCTGATCATGCCAGTTGGCACATCTTTTTGAGGATTGCGCGCTTCTTGAGATAACGTAGAAAGCGCATCGAACCCTAAGAACGCAAAGAAGACAATCCCCGCTCCCCGCAAGATCCCGCTCCAGCCAAACTGACCAAATGCTCCTGTATTTTCTGGGATAAAAGGGGTCCAGTTACTCGCCTTCACAAAAAAGACTCCGCAGATAATGAACAGGATGATCACGCCAAACTTGATGTAGACCAAGATATCGTTAAAGCGAGCCGCTGCCTTAATACCCAAAGCGGTCATAACCCCAATTAAAGCGGCAATGGCCATTGCAGGAATGTTGAGGAGAGCTCCTGTTCGCATCCAGCCATGTGTCGTGTCGTAAGAGAGCATCGGAGAGGAGAACCGCTCGGGAAGGTGCCAGCCAAAATCGGTCATCAAAGAGGAAAAATATCCTGACCAGGCAACAGATACTGTGCAGGCCGAGACGAGAAACTCAAGGGTGAGAACCCAGCCCATTATCCAGGCAGCAAATTCTCCCAAGGTGGCGTAGGCATAGGAGTAGGGCCCTCCAGATACCGGCACAAGCGAAGAGAATTCCGCGTAGCAGAGCGCAGCAAAGGTGCAGACAATTGCCGCACACACAAAGGAGAGAATCACGGCGGGACCCGCAAAATTGGCGGCTGCCTGACCGGTCAGCACAAAAATTCCAGCTCCAACGATTGCTCCAATGCCCATCATGGTGAGATTAAAGCTGGAAAGTGTCCGTTTTAAACCCACTTTCTGCTCCGCATCCTCTTTCATCGCGCGAATCGACTTTTTAGCAAATAACCCTTTCATATACCCATTTCCTGTGAGAATGTGAGAATTTCTCCATTATAGATGCAAGAAGAGCTCTTGACAAGGGCTTTTCTTCTCAGTACACTGCACTCTGACATAGTGGAAAAAAAAGTATATTCGTTTGAGGAGCATCTCCTCGCCCAAGATCAGATCGATTCCCACGCACTCTACGTAATGGAAAAGCTACGCAGTGCCGGGTTTGTCGCATACCTTGTCGGAGGAAGCGTTCGCGATCTTCTCCTCGGGCATAAGCCGAAAGATTTCGATATCTCAACCTCCGCAAAACCTGAAGAGATCAGATCCCTTTTTCGCAATTCCCTCTTAATCGGTCGCCGCTTTCGCCTCGCACACATCCGTTTTGGGAAAAAAGTGCTCGAGGTCTCGACCTTTCGATCAGGAGATGTCGAAAATGAATCGCTCATTATCCGCGATAACCAGTGGGGCTACCCCGAAGAGGATGCGCTGCGCCGCGATTTTACGATCAATGGACTCTTCTACGACAGTGCAACGCAGACGATCATCGACTATGTCGGAGGATTTGAGGATCTAAAGAAAAAAATGCTACGCACAATTGGTCCTGCCTATGCCCGCTTCAAGCAAGACCCCGTGCGGATGATTCGGCTGCTCAAATTCCGCGCTCGCTTTGATTTTGGAGTGGATTCGGTCGCACACATTGCGCTTCTCGAATCCCGCAGCGAAATTGTCAAAAGCTCTCAAGCACGCGTCTTAGAAGAGATGCTCCGCATGCTCGAATCTGGTGCTAGCCAGCCTTTTATTCGCCTAATGGCCGATCATGGACTTCTCGCTCATCTATTGCCAGAGCTGACCCTCTTTTTAGAAAAAGAGGGGGGCAACGATGTCTACTCCCTTCTTCAGGAGGTCGACTCGCAGCTTCGTGACCCGCAAAGAGCGCGCTTTGATCGGGCGCTTCTCCTCAGCTGTCTTGTCTACCCGATACTCCAGCAGCATGTGAAAGAGCACTATCTCGAGCAAAATATCCTTCCTCACCTCGGACAAATCCAAGCCCACATTCAGCAGCTGCTCAATCTGATCTTTCATGGTTTTTTTCTCCTGCCCAGACGACTGCGCCAGAGTATGCTGAGCATCCTGATCGGGCAGTACCGCCTCGTCCCACTCGAACAGAAAAAAATGGCGAGAAAACGGGTCCCACAAGACCCAGATTTCCCCCTTGCTGTGGAATTTCTGGAGCTGCGCAGCAGTCTAGAGCCCGCGCTGCAGATTGTTTGTGAGGAGTGGAAAACCCTAGTGGGAAAAACAGAAAAAACTGAAAGACCCGCTCGTCGTCGACCCAGAAGAAGACGACGACGAGAACCATGATACCCTCCTTTCTAGGCCCCGACCTAGACGAGGGTCCTTTGCCCGCGCTCTTCTACTTTGCTCTTTCAGAGCAAGAAAGCCTAAATCTAGACCCCTATAACCAGCCCGCTCTCCATCTGCGCTCTAGCGATTTACGCATCTTTTCCTTCACACTCCCCGATCATGGGCCAGATCTGAATCCCGTAGAGGCAATTGGCAAATGGGCCGAGCGCTTTGCTAAGGGAGAAGACCCTCTCACCCCCTTCTTTGAAAAGAGCGCCAGGTCCATTGAAAAACTCATTGCACAAAACCTCGTGGTCAAAGAGCGCATTGCCCTCATGGGTCTATCGCGCGGGGGATTTGTCGCCGGGCATATCGCTACTTTCTTGCCCTTTGTCTCTGCCTATCTCGCTTTTGCTCCCCTCACTAAACTCTCCGAGGCAAAAGAATTTGCATCGCTTAAAAACCGCGAGCAGATCAAGCGATTTGATCTCGAGCACCTCGTGCCGAGACTCGCGCACATTCCCACTCGGTTCTACATCGGCAACCGCGACCTACGGGTCAGCACCCGCAACTGCTTCCATCTCATCGACCTGCTTGCTAATGAAAGTTTTAATCAAGGCAACCGCTCCCCTCCCATCGAACTGATCATCAGCCCCTCGATTGGCCAGCTCGGCCATGGCACTCCTAAAGAAATTTTTCACGCAGGAGCGGAGTGGGTAGCGGGGAAGTTGGCCATTCTGCTATAATCTCCCTTCCTTCGGAGGAAGTTCATGGCTTTATCTGCCCTACTAGCTGTTTGTTTAATTTGCTCGCACCCGGGACCCGCTCTCCTGCTTTCTGATTTTGCCACTTGTCTCGAGCAAAATGGGATTCGGACAAAGGTTTTATCGGGAGATGTTGCCTATGAAACCCTAGTAAAAGGCGGCCGAAAAACCGACCCTTTTCCTGACAATCAGTCTCATTCAGATCTCAAAGAGCTCGCCCAGAAAGTAGCGCGCGCGGCAAGCTCATCAAAGTGCGTGATCATCGATGTGGGCCATCCTCTTTCTACTAGGGTCCTGCGCATTCTCTCCACAGACTTTCCTGACATCATACGCGTTGCCTTCTACGATAATGGGCAAAGCCTTGTTGAAGGAGGCTATTCGGAACTCACCGCTCCAGCGCTTCGCCTTTCTCAAATCATTCTGTTTGCAAACAAAAACTTAGAAGATGCCCCGATTTACTCTGCAAAAGATCAGCCCATTGACCTAAGCCACCAAAGGCGCATAGGCATTGGAAGCAGCTCTTTGCCAAGTGAAATGCCGCGACTTAAGAAACTTAAAGAAACACAGAGCCCAGAAAACCGCGCCGCTTTTCTTGCCAAGCTGGCCATCCCAGACAGAGGCCAAAAGATTGTCGTCTACCTCGGTGGCGCCAACGAGGTCTATGAAAAAGAGGCCTTTCCCCATTTTCTCAACCTCTTGAACGAGATCGATCAAGATGGCATTACCTTTGTCCTACAACCCCACCCACGTGGTAAAAAACCGAACTTAGAAGGAACCAAACTCCTCTATTCCACAGCAGATTTTGATCTGGCCCTACTTGCAGCCGACCAACTCTTCTATCATCAAACATCGGCGAACCTAAAATTCCTATTACTTGGCACCCCCACCTCTCAAATAGGCGCCAAAAAAGAGACAAATGACCTTCTCGTAGCAGGAGGCTTTATAGAAAGTCTCACGACAAAAGAAGAGTTACTCAGAGCACTTGGAAAATCGCATCATCCTATTGATCCAGAGACAGAAACAAGGGCCTATGCAGCCTTTGGCATCGATCCAAATTGGGAGGAGGTTTTATTAAAAACGGTTCGACCCCTCCTCAAATAGAGCTCTTCATTTTTGCCGGTGAGCCAAGTGCCGACCTGCACGGAGAAGCGCTTTTAAAAGCGATCCACAGCCGCTACCCAAACGTTCGCCTCTTTGGAGTGGGCGGCCCGCGCATGCGCGCGCAAGGGCTGGAGACGCTCCTCAATATGGAACAGTTCCAAGTGATGGGCTTTGTCGATGTGGCCATAGCCCTACCTCGGCTCGCGCGGCAGTTTTACACCCTGCGAAGACTGATCCTAGAGCGCAACCCCAAAGTTGCCCTTTTTATTGATTACCCAGGCTTTAATTTGGCCTTAGAAAAGAGTCTTCGGAAAAAAGGCTTCCCAGGAAAGATCTACCACTACATCTGTCCCTCTGTCTGGGCTTGGGGGAAAAAGCGGATCCCCAAGATGAAGCAAACTCTCGACCATCTCTTCACAATTTTCCCCTTTGAAGAGGAGCTTTTTGCCCCTTTCCCCGAAGGATTTACGGCCCAGTTTGTCGGCCATCCGCTGGCCCAGCGCATTGAGCAAAAGCCACCCCTTGTTTCAGAACCTACACTCATCTCTCTTTTCCCCGGCAGCCGCCTCAAAGAGCTCAGCCGCAACCTGCCCATCCAACTCCAAGTGGCAAAAAGGCTCATCCAGCAATACCCAGAAGCCAAAATAGCCATTTCTGTCAGCTGCACAGAATTTGAAGCTCCGATACGAAAAATTGCAGGTAACTTCGCAGTCACCCTCGTAGAAGCCAACCAGACCTACGCTCTCATGCAAAAAACAACCCTTGCCCTTGCAAAATCGGGCACCGTGACCCTAGAGCTTGCCCTCCACGGAATCCCAACCGTTGTGACCTACGGCATCGGGCCGCTTGATCTCTTCATCGCGCGAACTCTCCTGCGGATCTCCCTACCCCACTACTGCATTGTCAATCTCCTCTGCGGCAAAGAAGTTTTTCCCGAGCTCATTGGACCTGCTCTCACCGAAGAGGCACTCTTTGCCAAAGCAAGCGAGCTTTTGCACTCCAAACCACTGCGCAACAAGTGCCAGAGAGAATGTGCGCATCTCCATGAGCTCTTAAGTGGTAAATGTCCTGAAGAAGAAATGGTGAAACAGCTATGCCTGAACTAAAAATTTACGTAGACCGATTAAAAGAGGGAGCCACCGAGAAGATTGAAGAGCGGCTCGATCCCTCTTTCATGGAAGTAGCCGAAGAGTCTTTAATCTTTGAGCAGCCGATCGAGCTCAAGGGGCTAGCCTATCTGGCCAGCGACCATCTCATTGTGGAATTAGCCATTGAAACCTCCGCCCTTCTCCCCTGCATCATCTGCAATGAAAAAATTACCTTACCCCTCAAGCTAAAAAACTTTCGCTTCACAGTTACCCTATCGCAGATCCGATCGGGGGTATACGACTATGGCGAGCAGGTGCGGGAGGCTATCCTCGTAGAGGTCCCCCGCTTCTTCGAATGCACCGGTGGCCATTGCCCTGAACGGGAGAACATCAGCAAATACTTCCACAACGAAATTGGATAGATCCCATGCACACGCACTCAAATTGTCCAGTTTTTGGGGTCTGCTATACTAACGCGTCTTCGTCTGAACATCTCTCCCACTTTCATACTCTCGATGCTCGATAATCATGTTTTTACATATAATTTCAACCACAGGGTCGTCATCATTATTGATGAAATTAAATATTTTATAATCGTGTTCTTTTGGAAGAATCTCGTATACTATCTTAAGCGCTCTTTCCAAAAAAACAGAATCATCCATCTCGCAAACATCGGAAATATTCCAGCTATTTAAAATTAAAAATAAAATACAATCAACAAATTCAAATTTCAATATTTTTTCATTCCAGCATTTAAGATATATAATTAAATTATTATTTTCAGAACAATAAGACAATATTTCTGAATCTGCAAATCCGATTGGATAGTCAAGATTTTTTTTTCGCATAAAAGAGACCTGCATTATTTTAATGGCCAGGAAATAACTCTCCAGGAAGAAATCCTGTTCCTTCTCCAGGTATATAATCAGGAGGTTTTAAATAATAAGTATTTCCTTTGTTATTCCAACTTTTAGATGGATCAACACGAACTTCTAAATGGTAATGTTGTCCATGGTGTCTTGGACAAAAAACTTCACCTGCTTTAAGAGGGTGTTGTTCTGGTTTAATTCGTAATCGATCGTTTGGATAAATTCTTCCTTTTGTATCTCTAGGCAAATCTTTTAACAAATCTTTCGGGTTCCTAGGGAATCTCCATGCATCTCCTGTAAACTTCCCTTGCATTAATCTAGATGCCTGACTCATTTCGCGCATGAGCAGCTGTCCGCCCCGTACAACCGTTCTTGCGGTGCCGTAGGCAACAGGGGCGGCAAGGCCGAGCGTAATCCCATTTTCACAGCCACCTCTGGCAATTTGGTAATTCCTGTGACTTGTGTCGCCAGGGAGCAAACGATGCATCCCCCGGTTGCACACTTCCTCAAAGTAGCGATTCGAGCTTCGAAACTCCTGCAAACTCTGAGAGAAAGAGCCATAGCCAGAGGCCCAGGCAATAGAGCGAGCGGGAACAGTGATTCCGTAGCCGACCTTGGAGAGGAAGAGCGCGCTTTGGATGCCAACGCCGCCGATGCTGTGGATGCTGCCAATAAAGCTTTGTCTTATGCCCTCGTACTGGGGTCCATAGAACATCAGGCCATAGGGGTCGAGATGAGTCAGAGGAGCGTTGGAAACAAAAGCGTAGAGGTTGGGGCCCGCTTCGAACCCAAGGGGATCGGGCGTGAGCCAGCGACCAAGCACTGGAAAGTAATAACGCCTGCCGTAATAGACAAAGCCAGTCTCCTCATCGAGGCGTTTAGAAGAAAAGCGCCAGGGGTTAGGAAGGAGAGAGGGGAATTTCTCTTCGCCAAAGGCGGTGTAGTGGTACTGCTGGCAGCTGTTGTCATGAAGTGCAAGAACAAGAGAAACATTGCCGTGCAGATCGTGGATGGGCGCGAAGATTTGACCACCTAGTTCGAGGGCAATGGCAGAGCCAATTTCGGCATGAGGGGTTTTACCGAGGATGCGGAGCGTTGTCCCTTGAGGATCTTGTGACCCAATTTCGTTCTGATCGTCATAGAGAAACAGAGTGGTCTTCTGTTCTTTCCAATCCTCATTTTCCAAAGCCCACAGAGTTTTGGCGAGGCGGCGATGATAACTGTCGTAGGCATAGGTAACGCGCAGAGTAGGGCTTTGAACAGAAACGAGGCGGCCCAGGGCATCGTAGACCAAGCTGAAATCGCCATAAGAGAGAACATTGCCATCCGCATCATAGGTCAACTCTGCGACTTGGTTTAGAGCGTTAATGGAGTAGGAGGAGTCGTTGTGCTGAAGGCGGTTGTAGTAGGAATCGCAGGTATACGTATGGCCATTTTCAGAGGTGATCTGATAGAGGGGATCATAAGTGTAATCCAATCTCTCTCCTTGAATGGAAGAGGCGAGAATATTGCCTACAGCATCGTATTGAACTTCTTGGGCAAAGTGGCGATTTGCATGAGAAAGAGCGCGATTGGCTAGATCGTATTTATGAACTGAACTGCCCAAATTCCCGATGAGAATTTCGGTTAAGAGGTTGCCTGAGAGATCATAGCTTGTATAGCTATGGGTGTAGAGTAATTCCCCTGCAGAGGTGTAGCGATGCACGCTGCGCAGATACCAAACATCATGCTCATAAGCAACAAAAGAGCTGTCTGGAAGAGTAAGGCGGATACGTCTGCCGTCTTGATCATACTGACTCGTAAAATGGAGGCCTGTGGGGAGAGTTTCGCTCAGGAGACGGCCTTTTGGATCGTAAGTACGCGTTAAAGAGAAATTGCCATCTGAACTGCCGAGCAAGTGACCGAGGCGGTCGTAGCTATAAGTGTAATGGACCGTTTCGTCAGAAGATACTTGGGAGATTTGCTGGCCAAGGGCGTTGTAGGTGCAGGTAAGGAGGATACCACTTGGCTTTTTTGTTGTACGAAGATAGCCTTTAGGCGTGTAGGTATAGGAGGTGGTTTTTTGCTCCGCTGTCCCAGCACCTTCAATGAGCTCACTCAAGCGATTTAAGGGTCCATATTCCCAACGTGTGGTGAGCTGCCTTGTGGGTAAAATGCTCTCTTTGCAACAGGGGTTGTCGTTTGGGTCATACGAGAGTCTCTCCTGCAGGAGAAGATTGCCTTGAGGAGAGATTTTCTCTAGAACTTTTAAACTGTAGTGAGAGTTAAAAGTTTCAACAGTTTGGAGTCCCAGTGGGTCGATGGTGATTTTTTGGTGCAGTTCATCTTTATAAAAAGTGCGGGTGCTATTTCCCAGGGCATTTTTTTTCTCTGTGAGACGTTTTAAGCAGTCGTATTCGAACTGTTCCTCGGCTTTTTTCCCATCGATGATGCGGCTTTTAGTTGCAACGCTCCCTGCATTGTCGTAGGTGTATCCAACATAAGAGAGAAGTTTGCCCGACGCATCTTCCTTACGCTCCTCTACGACTCTATCGAGCAGATCATAGATAGTATGTGTAACGAGCTCCCCTTTTTTCGTGGTGACAAGGCGGCCCAAATTGTCGTAAGTGAAGAGAGTCGTTTCGTTTGTGGGGACAAAGAGCTCTTGGATTTTGCGGCCGGCACTGTCGTAGCTATAGAGGGTGCAGTGACCTTCGGCGTCTGTATGGGAAGCGAGCTGCAGGCTATCGTAGCTCCACTTTTCTTCGGAGAGAAGGGCATTTTCTGAGAAGATTTGTTTAGTCAGAGGACGATCAAACAACTCGTAGGTGTAATGGGTCTCTGTCCCCTCTTCGTCGACATGGATTTTTAATGTGCCATCCAAGTTGTAGATCCATTTTTCTTCAGACCCATCGGGATGTCGTGTCAGAATCGGCTTGTCGTAGGCATTGTACTCTGTAGTCGTGGTGTAGCCCTTAGCGTCAGTACTAGAAATGACGCGACCTGCGGCATCGTAGGTCGACCTCGTGACGGAAAAAACACCATCTAGCTCAGGCAAATGAGTCCCCGTCACATTGCCCGACTCATCGTAGGTATATTTTGTTTCGTAGCCGTAGGGATCGATGCTGGCGATTTTGTTGTGCTTTTTGTCATAGCGGTGACGCGTGATACGTGAAATCCCCGACCCCTCCTCTTTAGACTCAATGAGCCTATTGGAGAGGTCGTAACTCATGTGAGTAGCGCTTGTCCTTCCAAAATCCTGGAAGAAAGTTTTGTTGCCGAGGTCATCGTAGTGGCTTTTGGCGATTTGTCCAAGGGCATTGCTCTCTTCGATCAGCCTGCCCATCCCGTCATACTTGTAGTTTAGTGTATAGGCCAAGGCTCCTGTTGCGTCATAGACCTCTTTGCGGAAGATGCGGCCACCTGTTGTGTAGTGAACGTAGGTTTTCTTGAGCAAGCCCTCTGCAGATTTTTCTTCGAGGATCTCTGGCATCCCGACAAAAGGCTCCCCCGGTCTTGGGAAGAAGATTTTGACGAGTTTTGTGGTGCCACTTTCAAAGGTTTCGCGGACGAGAAGTCTATCGCTATTATACTCATAACTGGTCCGTCTTTGGACCACTCCCTGATCGAGAACTTGCTCTTCGAGGGGAAGATTTGTGCCGGGAAGATAGCTGTAGGTGCTCACTAAGCCATTTGGCTCTTCTTTTCTGAGTAGAAGGTTTTTTCCGTCCTGGCTGTAGCTGCTTTTCCTTACGGAAACTTCTCCCCCTTCAACTGGCAAGTTGCGCGCATCCAAATGCAAAGCTGCACCCTTGCCACTTAAGTTGCCATAGAAGTGCTCTTCGGAGACGTTACCCAATCGATCATAAAAATAGCGGGTGGCTTTGACCGGCTCGCCTTTTTCATCACAGAGCGCTTTGCTAATCAAGCGCGTTGCGTCTTTAGAAGCATTGTCTCCCCAGATGAAGAGCTCTCGACTGCGCAAGCTTCCATCCCCTTTCAGGTGGTCAATGCGAGTGAGGCGCTGGTTTTCGTCCCAGAAGTAATCAGTGGGGACTCCTAAAGCGTCGGTGGCCCTTGTCCTGCGCTCATCGATGTTGTAGGAGAACTGCTGGATCTGCTCTAAGCCCTCCCCTGCTCCAACAGGAGCGCAGATCGATTGCACGTTGCTGGAGATTTTGTCTTCTCCCGAGGGGTAGTAGTTGACCTGGAGCGTACGGCCTTGAACGAGGCTGATCTGCTTGAGCTTTCTTTTTTGTTTTTTTTCTGGATCGTGGCAGTGCACTTGTTCCCAGGGAGAGTCTGTCGAGCGAATGCCGGTTAGGTACCAGTTTTTTTCCTCTTTCTTGCCATCGCCAAAGAAGCGGTATTCGAGCTCTCTTCCATCGCTTGTGTAAATGGTTGCGTCGAGGTTATCGAAGTAGTAGCCCTTGTCGAACTTGGATGCCTTGCCATGGTGCTTGATGTGAGCTGCTGCATAGGTTTTCCGCTCGGATGGATCTTTTGTCTCGATCGAGGTAGGACGCATCTTGTCCCAGGTGTAGAGGATCTTGTTGCCGTTTGGCAACTCTTCTAGCTGCAGAAGATAGAGTTTCTCGTATCTTTTCTCTTTAGCCCGACGGTAGATCTTTCTCGTGCCATTTGCTGCAAAGAGGGTAAATGCCTTTCCGTCGTCGCTCATTTCGATGTGCTGATTCCAGAGGTTGGTGCTTCCTGAGAGAACGCCACTACCAGTGTTAGTCAGTCCATCGATGACGAGATTGAGCAGGTAGTAACCAGGCTTCTTATTGACAATTCCGCGCTCATAGGCAAGAAGCGTGCCGTTTGGCTGGACCACTTGTATGGTCCGGAAGAGAGGATCGTAACTGGCAATTGCGTAGTGAAACAGCTGCCAGGCTCCATGGCCTTTTGCGCTGATGTAGCTTCTCTTGATCTTCAGAGGCTCTGCTCCCTGGATCACAATATCTTCCTCCAAGGCATAAAGATCGCCCGTCACAGCGCTGACAATGCCCTCGACAAGAGAGCTCGGTTGGTTCTCGGTTGTCGCAAGGCTAGCAAAGAGCGAGGAAGAGATGAGAAAAAAGAAAAGCAAGAGGTTCATACTCAAAGATTGAATCACGACAAGGCAGAATTTGTCATCCAAAAAAAATCGAAGCGTAACGCTAAAGTTGTGATGCGCGCTATCGACGGGGACCAACTAGAGCCCCCGTCCTCTTCCTTCTTCCATCGCAAAGCACCTGACAACAAGCGGAAAAGAATTATTCTTTTCCGCAACAACTTCCCCATAAGAAAGAGAGAAGCTTCATGAGTTCCTGCCAACAAGAGGAGAAAAAAGATTTAAGCTTGAGACAGCAAGCCCCGAAGAAAGAAGGTGCTTGCTTATCTTGTGACTGAGAAGACGGTTGATTGTTCAATGAACCACAGAGCGCATCATGGTAAAACTCATCTGAAAGATGTTGTCCAATTGAGTTACGTTTAATTTCTTCCATGTTAATAGATCTAGCGAGAGGATTGTTTAAAAGTAGGTCTTTTAAACTCTCTAAAGTATCAGCCTGTCTTCTCTGTTCTGCGCTGAATTTTTCACTTCTTTCCTTTAGCTGACCTACTTCTTGTGTCATGTCCGCAAGGTCGACGGCTGCCTTCTGTACGCATCCACCTAAATATTGCAGTTGTTGCCTATCAGAAAGTTTATCATAACTAAAGACAACAGATTCCGATTTTTTTGTTTCTGAATTTGTTCTGTCTATCTGAACAAATAGCTCGTTATTTACATAGAACTCTCTAACTTCTGGAGTTCTCAATTTAAAATCTGTACTCATTTTTAATCCTTAATTTTTGTTTATCAAACTCAGTCAGGCTCAAAATTTAAATTTCGAGCCCGATAAACCATAAGCTACTGGCTTGGAAGCGCTGACAATGCCCTCGACAAGAAAGCTCGGCTGGTTCTCGGTTGTCGCGATGCGAGCAAAGAGCGAGGAGGAAATGAGAAAAAAGAAAAGCAGAAGGTTCATACTGAAAGATTGAATCACGACAAGGCAGAATTTGTCATCCAAAAAAAATCGAAGCGTAACGCTAACGTTGTGATGCGCACTATCGACGGGGACCAACTAGAGCCCCCGTCACTCTTACCTTACTTCTATCGCGAAGCACCTGACAACAAGCGGAAAAGAATTATTCTTTTCCGCAACAACTTCCCCATAAGGAAGAGAAAAGTTTCATGAGTTGCCGCCAGGGGAGAAGAAAAAAGATTGAAGTGTGGAGCAAAAAGACTCGAGGAAAGAAGGTTTTTGCTTGTCTTGCGCAGGATTAAGAATTTCTTTAATTTCTGCCAGACTTTGTAACATATCTTGAGCCCTTTTTTCTCGTTCTACTTTCGAGTTATTCATATCACTTTCTAAGTCCTTTACCTTACTTTCCAAAGAACTCATTCCAATGCCTACAGAATTTATTCTTTTTTCTACAGAACTTATTCCACTTTCTACAGAACTTATTCCACTTTCTACAGTACTTATCCCTCTTTCTACAGAACTTATTCCTCTTGCCACAGTACTTATTCCACTTTCTACAGAACTTATTCCTCTTTCTAAGCGAACTATCTTACATTTTAATACTTCAAAATCGATCTTATTCTTTTTTAAAAATTCTTGCGAATAGCACATCTGCTGTTCAAGAGAAAGTTCATCATAATGAAGGAGAACTTTTTGAGATAACCCGGTACTGGGATCTATTCTCTCTATCAGAACAAATTCTTTACCATCTACAGTAAATTCTGTCACATTAGGTGTTGTAAAATCAAATTTTTTGCTGTCTACAGCCGTGAATAGTTGTATGCTCATTTTCTTACCTTAAATTTCATTTTTTATACAATCAGGTAGCCCTAAATATGTAACCCAAAGCCTCTATTTTTTATACATTTCTATATTTTTATCTTTGCGAGCTTCCATATTTAGGGCTACCTGCAATCGAGCTCGACGTTCAAATTTTCGAGGCCGACGAAGTGTAAACCAAGTTATGACATAGGTGCTGTTAGTGCTAGAGACCTCTGTTGGCTACGGTGTCAACCGATGTTATACCCAAAGATACTAGCAGCCATTCACACACACACATAGCTTTGATATTTGCAAGCTGCTTAGTAGCAACCTGTGCCGCGGTTAACTGTGTCGTAAAAAGCGCTAATTTCTGTTCATATTCTGATTTTTCTGCCTCACGAGCTTTAGCTAGGTCATTGACTTGACCAGTCAGATTATTAGATTGATTAATCAGATTATTGGCTTGATCCATCAGATTATCGATTAGACCATTCAGCTGTACGATTTGACCATTCTGCTGTCCGATAAGGCCATTCTGCTGTACGATACGGCCATTCAGCTGTGCGATTTGACCATTCTGCTGTACGATTTGACCATTCAGCTGTACGATTTGACCATTCTGCTGTTCGATACGACGGCTCATCATCAGATTGTCACGCCGTAGACTGTCCATGTCGCCTGTCATCTGCTCTATGGCATAGGTTTGCTTGCTGATTAATTCTACAAGCGCCGTATATTGAGCCCCTGGTTCAGTACTTCTAAAGTTTACCAGCTCTTCTACTCGTTTGGCCTCTATTTTTTTTAGTTCAGCCTCTCGAGCAATAGCATTTTTAGCAAAAAGATTGGGGATCACATGAGCACGATTAATTGGTAATCGGTCGTGTGGGCATAGGGGTTGAATACCCTTTTGCCGAGCTCTTTCAAAAATAGCCTCCACCGATTTTCTGTCGCCTGTATGCCCGTTGGAACAATATATAACAGGGTCTTCCATGGTTTCCAAGCTCACCGGGTCTTCCAGACAACCCTCGTCATCTGCGCGAGGTGTAAACGGTCTGAATGGATCGGCATAAGGTGGAGTGGTGGCAGGAGTAAATGTTGAGCTAGTCGTGCTGGTGGTTGATGTCATGGATGTTATCGATGACGTTGTTGCGGTGGATGATACTGGTCTTGTTGAAGTTGTCGTTGTAGTGGTTGTAGTGGTTGTTGGGGCTGTCGTTGTCGTTGATGTCGTCCAGGTCATGCATGTTGCGTTCGTTGCTGTCATAATATTCCTTTTGGTTAAATAAAAATACTAAATAGCCAAAAAAATGGCATGCTAAGGAATTATGAATATTTCGTGAATAAGGTCAATATCAAAAAATCATTCTATATAAATAAAAAAAGTAAATAATTCTAGATTAATTTTTTATTAGAATGCACTGCCAAGGCATTTCCATCTCGGGAAACAGCTTAGCAGCACATCTGCTCAAGGGCACTTTACAGATTTTTCCAGGAACGGATGTTCCAGAAGTACCCTTGCTTCCAAGCCAACTGAACTTCTCTTTCTGCCTCGGCTATTTTTAGGCTAGCCTCTCGAACAATAGCGCTTCTAGCAAAAAGATTGGGGACCACATGAGCACGATCAATGGGTAATCCGTCGCAGGGACATATGGGTTGAACACCCTCTTGCTGCGCTCTGGCAAAAATAGCATACACTAATTTTCTGTCGGCTGTATGCCCATTGGGACAATACATAACAGGATCTGCCTCGGCTATTTTTAGGCTAGCCTCTCGAACAATAGCGCTTTTAGCAAAAAGATTGGGGATCACATGAGCACGATCAATTGGTAATCCGTCGCAGGGGCATATGGGTTGAATACCCTTTTGCTGTGCTCTGGCAAAAATAGCATACACCAATTTTCTGTCGGCTGTATGCCCATTGGGACAATATATAACAGGGTCTTCCATGGTTTCCAAGCTCACTGGGCCTTCCCCGTAATATTCATCATCTCCATCATCCGCGCGAGGTGTAAACGGTCTGGATAGATCGGCATAAGGTGGAATGGTCGCAGAAGTAAGCGTTGAGCTAGTTGTGCTGGTGGTTGATGTCATGGATGTTATCGATGACGTTGTTGCGGTGGATGATATTGGTCTTGTTGAAGTTGTCGTTGTAGTGGCTATTGGGGTTGTCGTTGTCGTTGATGTCGCCCAGGTCATGTATGTTGCGTTCGTTGCTGTCATAATATTCCTCGTGGTTAAATAAAAATTAAACAGCCAAAAAATGGCATGCTAAGGAATTATGAATTTCTCGTGAATAAAATCAATATCAAAAAATCAATCTAGATAAATAAAAAAGTAAATAATTCTAGACTAATTTTCTGCTGAGATGTGCTGCTAAGCGATTTTCCTCTCAGAAAACAGCTTAGCAGCACACCTGTTCAAGGGCACTTCACAGATTTTTCCAGAAACAGACATTAGCAGTCCCCGTGCATCTTTGAACGTGCAAAAGCGCGACGTGCATATCAACGAAGACACCTCTTCGACGAGAAGAGGCCTACGCCGCATCCGACTTGAAGTCTGCATCCAGAGTTTTAAACTCTAGCAAGTACTCTAAGGACAATCTTTTTGATGAGGAGCTTTTTGCTCACGAAGTTTTAAGACCTCTTCTAGAGCCTTGACTTCGATTTTCAGGTAAGAGTTGTCGATTTGCAACTTTAGAACCTCAGCTTGAAGCCTGACGATTTCCTGGAAAAACTTGATCTGTGAAGAAACACCATTCTCGGGTACTTTTTTTTCATCCTGCATTTTTTTCTTAATCTCTTGTAATTTTTATTTATGACTTCAATATTTTTATGATGTTTTATTAAATTTCAGACTCTAATTTAGTATGTCCGCAAATTATTGTGCAACCATTTTGAACAAAAGAACTGCCTGCAAAAATTTCTGGCTTCCACTGTCCGCAAAAACTTCTCTCAGACTCGACTTCTGCCATTTAAGCGCCCGTCTTCTCTAGAGAAAAACGCCGCAAGGGCTGGCCGAGAGATAGAAAGTGATTGAGACAAATCAAAAGATGAGCATAATTGAAGGCGTTCAAAAACAAACAGAGGGCCGATGCATGAAAAGCAGGAGCGGTCTGGCTGCGTCACGCGCTCTGTAAAAAAGAAAAAAGGATTGTCGCCAAAGTTCTTGAAAAAAGACTGCCTGAACCTGTCATATTGCTTGATCAGCGCACGAAGGTATTCTTTGGATTGGAATTGAGAAACGAAAGGAGAGCGAATGTTTCTACAACACTACATCGGTGAAAATGAACGACACATCAAGGAGAGCTGGTTTGTTTCTTCCATAATTTATCCTGTTTATTTTTTCGCTGCCAACGCTTTAGTGTCGTATGTTTTTCTACAGCAGCAATCTTTTGCTTATCAATTAAGCATGTGCCTGGGGTTCTCCTTAGTAGCAGTACCGATCCTCCTCTTGCTCTTTCACTTTTCCTATAGAAAATCTGGCACCCGTTTCCTCACACTCCTAATGCTTCTGAGGTTAGTGGGCACTATAATAGGGGGAGACGTTAACGCAATGATTTTGAATATGAATTCGATCCACTCAGATCTCCACCAAAGTTTTGGAGTATTCATTTTTTGTTCTACCTGTGCAACGATAGGACTTTTTCTCGAATTAGGGTGGCTACTTTTAAGCTACAGGTTAAGGAAACTGAATCTCAAGGGCGTAAGAGCCATGGATTTCCGTCTTCCACCGAAGGAAAGTTCCAACGACTTAGGAGTATCACTTCAGCCAGAAAAGACAGGGGCTCTCTGCGAAATCAACTAGAAGGTTATTCGATGCGTTGATTCTGGAGGGTGTGCTTTCTGCAAGAGCGTTGCTGCCGGTATTAGTCAGCCCATCTGTAGAGTTGCCCCCATTTAAACCACACCATTCAGCTTATTCTTAGACAGTTTTTAGAGAGACAAAGGGCAAGTTAGGAATCCGGTTTTTCGAGAGTAACCACAGCCCATTAGACTCCTTTTCATATTTTCTTGATTTTTCAAGATCTATTAATTATGATTGTAGTCTAAAGTACCTGGTAATAGTGAACGAACAAAAAACCATGATGGTTGGAGCGTGACTTATCAAAAAATTCTGGCAAAAAAGTTGAATTTTACAAGAGGCCATATGAGGGTGATATGATCATAGATTTGAAATCTCAATCATTTAAATATTTAAAACCTTGGGACCCATCCAGCAAACATTTGCCTCCAATACAAGTAGTAACATGTTTTTTGCAACACGAAGATAAATTTTTAGTCTTACAAAGAGCTCGCAAGGATGCGCAATATAAGCTTTGGGGAATTCCAGGTGGCAAACTAATAGAAGGTGAATTACCTATTACTGGTTTAATTAGAGAAATACAAGAAGAAACCCAGATTGAATATATACTGACACCCCAACTTTTAGGCACTGCTTTAAGCCGCACTCCTTCCGATGGAGAATATGGGCTATACGTTTTTCATGCTTATCTTTCCCACCTTCCCTCTGTTTCTATCCGCCTTGAAGAACATTCCGCTTTTAATTGGGTAACATTAACAGAATTTCAAAAATTAAATTTATTAACAGCGCAAGGGGAAGCATTTAAATTAGTAAAAGAAAAATTAGAAAACCTACAGAGAGGACCTTCTTATGTTTAGCGAAAGTTTTAATCTTTCCAAGAGCTCAAAATATGAAAATTCTCTTTCTACTGTAATTAGTGGATCATTTCGTAAGCATTTACCCCAAATTTCATTATTAAAAAAAGAGCTTGAGCAATGCTGTGTTTCTGTATTGTCTCCAACAGGTGATCTAGCTATTAATCCTGACGAAGAATTTATTATCCTAAACTCTGATCCAGTATCACATCCTAAATTACTACAGGATTCTGTATTCGCAAAGATCAGACAATCAACTTTTCTTACAGTAGCAAATGTAGGGGGATATTTAGGAAAAGCAGCTGTATTAGAAATTGGATATGCTATTGCAATAGGTATAAGTATATATACATTAGAATCCGTAGAAGATCCTAATTTACGCCCATATTGCAGGCCTCTACAGGAAATTTTTCCAAATCTCGATTACAACTTGCTCGAAGATGATCAAAGCTGGCAATTTAATAAGGTGGAACGCATTCGCAATTAAACATCGTTATTAAAAACCACTCCTCTAGTTTTATATGAGAGAAAATGAATTAAAAATTAATTTACTATTTAAGTCAGACAATCTAAGGGTTTTAAAAATATTATCAAAAACTCACGCAAAAACTATTAAATGTGTTTATTTAGATCCTCCATACAATACAGGCATTAATCGAAAGCATTTCAAAGATGATCGAAAAAGCAAGAAATGGCTTCAGATGATGCGTGACAGAATGAAAATTTTAGCAAAACTTATGAGAGAAGATGGGTCTATTTGGATCAGCATTGATGATTCAGAATTATATAATCTTAAAATCTTGTGTGATCAAATTTTTGGCAGAGAGAATTTTTTAGCAACCGTGATATGGCAACACAAAATCAATTGGGACGGGTATAAAGGTAAATTTCAATTAGACCATACTTATTTAGTAGGATATAGACGATCTGCTGCTTTCAATTTTGAAAACAACACTAGACCTCGTACTGTTTGGTTAGAATCCGAGGTTGGAGGGCAAGCAGATGCGCTAGCGGAGTCTAAGGAATTATTTGGAGACAAAAATATTTTTTCTACACCAAAGCCTGAACGTTTAATGAGTTATCTTCTTCAGCTGACTACTAAAGAAGAAGACTTGGTTTTGGATGGTTTTTCAGGTTCTGGAACAATGGGAGCGGCCGCTCAAAAAATGAAGAGGCAATGGATCATGATAGAAATTGGTGACCAATGCGAAATGCATATTCTGCCTCGTATGAACAAGCTGGCTTGTCAGCTGAATAAGGAAGATATTCTATCATGTAAAGAAAATAATTTGTCTTCATTTATTTACTTTTCTGATGCTAAAACGTACAAGCGTTATTTCGAGCGATCTCTCGTTGCAAAATAAACAATATTTATTGCTTTTCTTTTCTTGCTATTGCCATGATATGAGCACTAGCTCCAATAATTGTTTCTTCTTTTTCTATAAGTTCCAATAAGTCCAATAATTGTTCCCACTTTTTTCGATCATTCTGCAAATTTTGGACGAGATCATGATGCCAAACAGGACCTTCAATTCCTATTAGAGATACATCAGTAAATCCACTTTCTTTTAGCTCTTCTTTTAATTCTTGAGGATGATGAAAATATAAAAACATTTTAGAGTTTTCACTTAAATGTAGACCTGTAAGAAAATCTTGCTTAACTAGTTCTGTTTTTGAATAAATCACTCCCTTGTGCATATTGTCGATAAAAGATTGAAAACGAGAGATAGCCGCAACAAATAGAATGCCACCCTGTTTTAGGGTGCGATAAGCTTCACTTAGTGCTTTTAAACGATCATCCGATTTAACTAAATGATATAATGGTCCAAAGAATAAAATTGCATCAACCGAATTATCCTCTCGTGTAATTTTCCTTGCATCTCCTACTGAGTAGCTTGCTAATTCAATCGAAGGAAAATTTTTCGCATATTCTTGAGCTTGCTCAATATGGATAGGGATAGGATCAATGAGATGAACCTCATATCCCAGTGCTGCTAGAGGAAATGCATAAACTCCATACGCACCCCCTATGTCTAAGATCTTAGCTGGTGGTAGGGGCATTTCTCTTTTCAATATTCTTAACGTACGATCTTTTTCAAGAGAAGCACTACTCAAACGATCCCTTTCTTTTCCAAGAGCATAATATCTTTCTAATGCAGAATCTAACTGTTTCCTGTCGTTCTTATTGGAACCAATTTCTTTTTTTTGTTTTTTTCTCATGCAGATTAGATTTTCGTGATTAAATTAAATTTTTAGCTTTGCATATTTTTTATTTTCAGCATTTTCTTATTAATAGAAATGAATATTATCAATGAAATCAAAGAAGCTATTGAAATAAAGGCTATGAATGCAGGAATAGCTCCTATTTTGTTGGTCAACATGCTTGCTAACCAAGGAGTAGCCCCACCTACAACACTATCACAAAGGCTAAAACTTAGAGCAATCCCAGTATAACGTATCGCGGTAGGAAAAAGTTCCGCAATAAAAGAAGGTAAAATTGCGAATTGTATGTTTATAAAAAATAAAAATAAAAGCGCTGTAATGGCTACAGAATAAACTGTATAAGAAAAATAAAGAGGTATGGATAAAAGTACTATGCCAAACGCGCTCCATCCTAATAATTTTTTAATCTCATATTTATTACCTAATTTACCTAAAAACGTAAGAGTAGCTGTTGATATAGACATGATGCAAATAGAGATCAATAAATTCTGAGATTTATTTATTTTAAGAACTAAATTAAAATAAGTTTCTATAAAAACAGCAATTAAGTAGAATCCAACAACAGCCAGAAGAGAGCCGAAAAATCCTATAATGATTTCTATCCAATGTTTAGAAATAGAATCAATAAACGGCTTGCGAGAGATTAATTTCTTATCTTTTAATAACTGAAAACTAGGGCTTTCTTCTAATTTTTTACGATAAAGAACCGCTATGAATGCGAGTATTCCGCCAATTATAAATGAAATTCGCCATCCATATCTCTCAATAAACTCTGTGGAAAATTGACTTTCAAAAAAATAACACTCTAACTGGCTAATAAGTATGCCTATCTGAGGTCCAAGAAATGCAAAGCTGCAGATATAAGATCTTTCTTTTTCAGGAGCACACTCAACCAAGTAACACATTGCTCCTGGTAATTCAGCTCCTGCAGCCATTCCCTGAATAAATCGTAAACTACACAAAGTAATTGCAACGCCTATGCCCTTCGCTGGTAAACCCCACCCAATACATCCTATTAAAATACTAGGAAAAACCATTAAAGCGATAGAGCCGATAAACGCGGCTCTTCTGCCAAAGCGATCTCCGATGTCTCCAAACAATAACGCTCCAACTGGGCGTCCAAGAAACCCAACAAAGAAAATAAATAAAATATTGTAAATTGCTAGGGCTGAGTCGTCGTTGAAAAACAGCTTGGAAAATAAGTCTTTCCAATGAATAAATAGAAAAATTTCGTACCATTCTATTATTCCACCAATTGTTATTGCAGAAAGAATAAAAAAACGATTTCTTTTAGTTCGTAATGATCGCAAAACCACCTATTTGATTAAAAGTGTCGATTGAATCACAGATATTACGATCCATGAGATCGACGATTTCTTGGCCATATGCATGCTCTTGTTTCTTAAAATCAGGATTCTGTCTGGCCAATTCCATCACTTTGACTGCTAGCCCATGCCTGGTTCGCAGTCGCCCATAAACCCATTTACAAATGCATAGCGACTTCTCCACATAGGCAAATATGCAGTCACGCCTCTTGCAATAGGTAGCAAATCGGCAAAAGAATCACACTTTGGTAAAGCTTGGTACATAGTCATAAGGATTATTCTACCCTAAGTTGCTATTTTTTTCTATGCTCTACCGTTTATCCCTCCTTCCCAAATCAGAGTAGCGGGACATTTTTACTTTGCTGAATGGGTGACACTACAACTCTGGCGGTACCCTTCTAATCTTTTTTGTATGTCCGCAAGTTCTTTGGCGTACTCATCTAGTCAACCAATCTAAGGTAACGTCCACCTCGTCTCGTCCCCTATAGAGAGCTTTGATCTGCTCTCGTTCCTTTTTGTACTGTTCAATCACTTGGGTGTTCGAGTGTAATCCATAAATCCCAAAAGCTGGCAAAAGAAAATTTTCAGGACTGTAATCTTCTATATCCGCATCTTCTGCGTATTTTAGTGGCAAAGAGGTCAGGAAATTTCGTATGTGCCCCTTGTCTTCTTTGGTTTGTAGCTCCCAATAGAAAAACCAAGAATTGTCTCTGCCAAAGCCCAGCAGAATCCCCTGTAGAGCATGATGCTGCATGACTGTTTGCCAAAACTCGGAATCCTTATTCTCTACCTCGAAAATAACTTGCAATGGGTCAAAATCATGTCCAAGCACTCGTCGGAAGTCATCGTAATAATTCAAGAGAACTCTCAGCGTTTCTTCTATGTTTACGAATAATACAATCTCTGTTGTCTCATCGAAGATAGAAGGAAAAGATCCAAATAGGTATTGCCGGACAGGGAAGCGGTCTTTGATTTTTTGCCATCTCTCATAGTTCGCGTCGTAATCGTATCTCTTCTTTCGCATTTTTGAGCGCTCTTCTTTCGAGAGACTCTCGTAATATTCCTGCAGTTCTTTCTTGTCTTCTTCAGTGAGATGGTAAACACAAGAAGTCGAAATGGGTTTTGTGCCAAAGAGTGTATAAGCACCTGGATGTTTGAATAGCAGATCCCTGAAGAATTCCTGCATCCAGGCTCTTTCCTCTTGTGTGAGAGAGAAAGTTTGTGCGGGAATGGTTGGTTTGTTAGGAACACTACAACAGGTGAGCAAGGTCGAAAACACTAGAAGTAAAAAACCCAATTGTACCACCACCATTTTTTGGGACACAAATTTGCAGTGAGATGCTTAAACACCCGACCTTCTAAAATCGGCCTTCTGAGAGAAAAAGGGCGTCCGACAAATGGCTAAAGTCCAGTTTGAGCTACACCTTCTTTTCTAGGCGGTAGCGATCGGGTCTGAAGCTGGAGAAGACGAAATCTAAATGATAGCCATCTTTTTTCTTTGCTTCTTCCGGAGTAATCCCAAATTTATTTTTAAATTGCTCTGCAGTGTAAAATGTAAAAATATGGTTGTAACGAGAAGGAAAAGGATTATCTTTCCAGTGCCATCGGATGCCATGAGCAAAGCAAGCGTCAGTAATGCCTTTTTGAAAAATCAGGAAGATAGAGTGACAAAGATCTCTTGCCTTCACAAAAAGCCATGTCATACAATTGCTATTATTTACCAGCACATCTACTGCGTCATAGGTGTTGCGATCAATGAGGCTGGCAATTTCCTTGCCATAGACTCGCTCCAGCTCATCGAACTGAGGATACTTTTCAACGAGTTCGATCACTTTGGCTGCCAAGGCATCTAACTCCAAGGTGTCGCTATATCCATCTACAGAAACATAGCGGCTTCCCAAAAAAGACAAGTGTACGGTTACTCCTCTTGCAATAGGCAGCAACTCTGCAAAAGACTTAGAGTTTGCTAATGTCTGCTGTATGGTCATCTTACGTATTTTACTTCAATATCGCCTTTATTACATATCTGTAAATTTTGATGGTATCGAAGCTAGCCGACCCGGTTCTCCCAAATAAATGTTTAAAATTTTAAGTTTTTCTATAACCTAAGTAATACAATTGTGGGTATTTTCACCTGCGCATATAGAAGCGCTTCCTAGGAGATTAAAATATGGAGGATTTTGCTTGTCTTCGTTGATACTCTGCATCATTTTTTCCACCTCACAACTTGGACGTGTGTAAACATGAGTGCGATTCTCCCATTCAATCTTCTTATCCGTCGGTGACTCGTTTGAATTTTTCTAAAAAGATGGGGAGAAAAGCGACTTTTATCATTTGCTCGTTGTTCTGAGTGAGCGAAAGTATGGATCTTGCTGTAGAAGGAGTTATAGTACACCCTTCTAGAAATGGTGGCGGACACAAGGCAGAGACTCCTTGAACTCGACTTTTTAAAATCAAAAGGGTCTTGCTCAGATCTTGAACAAGACCCTTCTGAGGAAACTCTCCCTATGCTAATTCGAATGATCTGGCAACCAGAGGAAAAGAATTATTCTTTTCCACAGCAGCTTCCCCATAAGGAGGAGAGAAGCCTCATGAATTGGTGCCAGGGGAAGAGAAAAAAGACTTAATGCTCGTCCAACAACATTCTGCGAAAGAAGATGACTGATTGTTTACCCCGCCTTGTGAAGAAATAGAACTTTCCTCTTTCTTAAATGGGCATGGATCATATAAAACGCCTGGCCAATCAGCATGTTTTTTGGTCGGATCAAACTTAAGGTTATCAATATCAATACCCTTGAGATGATGGCTATTGAGACAATTCGCAAGTATCTTATTTGCGATTTTCTCTCTTCGCTCCGTTTCTTCCGTGAATTTGCTGATGTCTTGTCTTAAGTGTTGAACTTGGTGCGTTAAATCCGCTACATCTATAGTAGCCTTTTGTATACACCCTTCTACAAATTGCGATCTTTCTTCTTCAGAAAGTTGATCCCAATAAATAACGACACTTTGAATCTGTTTTGTGTTTGGGTTGATCCTATCTATCCGATAAAATGCCCGACCATCTGCGTCATAAGATGGCGTAACGCGTGGGGTTCTCAGCTCAAAACCTATTCTTTGACCGCCTACGTAGGGTTGTCTACTTTGGGGGGTTGTTTGGGGAGTTGTAAGAGTAGAATCTGTACTCATTTGTATCCTCGTTTTTTCTAAAAAATTTTAACATTTTTAAACTTTAAATTATTCAACTCAAAAAATCCAAATCATCTTTTTGGTTTGATTCAATCATTAGTTTAGCTCTCTCTTGCTCAACCATGTTTTGAAGATCTTGTTTCATGCTTTGTTCGTTTATATTAATGTTCCTATTCGCTATGTCCTGGAGAGCTACACAACCAAAGGCTACGCCAAACTTCTCATACCAAGCCATTTGCAGGACATTATCCAGCTTCTGGCTATTAATTACTTGTGTCCTAGCAACCCCTTCAAGAACATTCCATGTTGCCGTAGCTTTTTGATTGGCTAGCTGAGTCTCTACAATTAGTGTATTAACCTGTCCTTGTAAAGAGTTGACCTGAAAAGTTAAATTATTAATTCTAAATTCCGCATTCCTGCCTTGATCAATCAAAACGTTATTCTGCTGCTGCAACATCTGATTACTACGATCTAGGGCTTGCATCTGGCTTCTAAAAAATCGATTGTCATAGCTCATGCTTTGCAATTGACCCTGCAGTTGACCTATGTTAGCTGTTTGTTGAGCTAATACCTCTGTTTGTTTCATGAGCAAATTCTGGATTACCCCTATATCGCTGTTTTTCAATTTGTGTAGCTCCGCTTCTCGCACTACCTCCTTCTCTTTCATTTTAGCCTCCCGAGCAATGGATTCTTTGGCAAAGAGGTTAGAGACCAAAAAAGCACGGCTGATGACTTCTCTTCCTACAGGGCACCGAGGATGAACCCCTTCTTTTTCTGCTTTTGCAATAATGCTTTCTATAATGGCTCTTTCGCCTGTATGCCCATTCAGACAGCATATAATGGGATCTTCCATGATATCCAAACTCACCGGATCTTCACCATAGTGGTCGTCATTTGCACGAGGCGTATAATACGCCGATTGTTCTGCATGATAGGTCATAACCTGTGTCGTAGAGGCATTAGTTGTGCTCGTCGTGGTAGTCGTCCATGTTGTGCTGGTCGTTGTTGCTAGCGCTGTACTTGTAGATGTTGTAGTTGCAGTCAGAGATGTCATAAAAAATTCCTTTTTAATTGTTAAGTAAAAAAACTAAATAGCCAAATAAAAATGGCATGTGAAAGGATTATAAATATTTGCAAAATAAGATCAATCTAAAAAATTAATTCCGTAAACTAAAAATACTTTTTGTGTTCACAAGACTGCACTTTTTATATCCTCATGAGGAGGAAGATATTGTGATCCAAGGAGCACGTTAAGCGGCCCGATCTAAATACGGATCACTCCATTAGGTCGCATGAAGCAAACGACTCAAGCTGCCCAGTTTTTGGGGTCCACGAAAAACTTACTACTGCATTAAAGCCTCAAAAAGTAGAAAATGTGAACGATGACCACAGGCCTAGGATATTCAAGCCCTTACTCTCGTATGGACACTCTCGCTAATGAAGTGTGTAGTAAGATGCTAAGGAAGAGTAAGTTAGAACCAGCTATTGAGCAACTTTACCCAGATGGCAAAATTCCAAAATACTCAATGCTTTTCGAAGCCATATTGACTCTTGTTAAAACAGAAATGCACAGGGCTTTTTCTCAGGATGAGTGCCTAAAGCAGCTACAATCAGAAATGCTGCAGAGCCAGACAGTCACTAAATGTGCTGAAAGTTATGCTGCCCGCCCCCAGAGCATGAGGTGGATTGAGGAGTCTTTACAAAAGCTCGGTTACGCAGAACCTCCTTGCGATACATCCCAACATGAATGGTGTATTCTTTTTTAAACATTAGGATTCTTCCTTTCCCAAATTTTTCGTTTGTATCTACCAAGAGCGAGAGCCTTGGAAACGTTTTCTTTGTTGAAAATATGGTGGCAAATAGTGCGAAAACTGCTAAAACGGTTGGCGATAGGAATTTTATGGGGTTCGCTTCGACATTTTTGTTTTGTCCCTAAACATCTTAACGAGAGCTTATTGAAATCCCTACTATTTTTTGGAGCCTTATAGAAACCGCGTTGGAGCTGTTTTTTCTCCCGACGCGAAGCGCTGGCGAAAAAACACCGACGGCGCGGAAACGGGGGCGCAGAGGGTGATAAATCCCCGACAATTAATTTTTCAAACAACTGAAGCCCAGCAAGGAGGCTACGAATATGGTTACTCGAGTGACTCAAGCTGCAACAGATAACAACAATTCACAATCTATATGGGTGGATGGTGAACAAGACGGAGTGAATTGGGATGCGAACCCCGTTAAAGAAAATGAAGCAATTGATAACCGCATTCCAAAGACAGCTGCCTATGTGGAAACTGCAACATTCTCGGATGAAGTAGGTACCACGAATATACAGCAAGCCTTAGCAAATTCTAGATCTCTCGCTGATTTGCTTCCCATCGCAAGGAGAGCAACTGCACATTTGTCTTTCTGGGGTAGTCGCTATGTTTCCTTGACTGGATATGGCGACACCCTAGAGTTAGACGCCTTAGCAAGCAAAATCATCGAACTAGTTAAACAGTATCCTCAGCTCGATGAACAAGAGCGGGCATGTGGCCAGGAAATCGCTAGTCTTATCGATCGCAACATCTATGGTTCTATAGATATCCAGATAAACAATAGTAATTGTTTCACATGGCTTTTTATGAAGGCAAGAGATCTTTGCCACTCCATCCTCCTGATTTTTCAAAAAGGCATTACTGACGCTTGCTTTGTCCAGAGCATCCGATGGCAGTGGACGGTGTGTTGCATAAACATAAACACCAAAACTGCACCTTCCTTCCTCAGCCAATTCTGAATGTCTACTTACCCTAGAGTCATTTAGCGTATGCAGCCGAATCAGAAGCAGAGAAAAAGAGGAGTATCGTTTAAATTTCATCTTCTCCAGCTGTAGACCCGATCGCTACCGCCTAGAAAAGAAAGGATATCTCAAAATGATCTAACTTTTCTGGAGACTAAAAATAATTTTCGCATTCACAAGGCTGCACTTTTTATACCCTCATGGGGAAGAAGACATCGTTAGAATGCACCAACCCCTTAAGGTAATCTTAAGAGGATTGGGCTG
>JABDDY010000003.1 GCA_013287365.1 Chlamydiota bacterium | reverse complement strand
CGCTCTATGAATCTATCCGCAATTGATTCTTATCTAGTACCAACATACAATCCTACCATAGATGAAGATTGTCATTCTAGCCGGAGGCAGTGGGACCCGTCTGTGGCCTCTTTCTCGCCAGAGCCTGCCCAAACAGTTTCTCCATTTTGGCGAGTCGCACTCTCTGCTCCAAAAAACTCTTTTGCGCTTTTTAAAGATTTTTTCCCCAGGCGATTTGCTGATTCTCACAAGCCAAGACTACTATCATCTGGTCAAATCCCAAGCCGAGCAGATCGATCCTCTGCTGACCGGCCAAATTGTCATTGAACCGGAAAAGAGAAACACAGCCCCTGCCATTTGCCTTTCTGTGGCCGTCTTACAGGAAAAGCTAGGGGCGGGGAAAGAGGAATGTTTTCTTGTCTCTTCCTCTGATCACCTGATCTCTCCCGAATCGCTCTTTTTGGAAAAAATCCTCGAGGCAGAAAAGGTTGCAGCATCTGGCCAGCACATTGTCTTTGGCATTCGTCCCTCAAAGCCAGAAACCGGTTATGGCTATATTCGCGTGAAGGATTCAGAGAAAACAACAACTCATGAAGTTCTGGAGTTTGTCGAAAAACCCTCTCGAGAAAAAGCGGAAGCTTTTTTGAAAAGTGGCGACTACTTTTGGAATGCGGGGATTTTTCTCTTCCAGATCTCGACTTTTCTCGAGGATCTTGCTCTTTACCAAAAGCAGATGCAGCAGATCGCCTCCCAAAGCGTGCCAGAGCTCCTGCGCGACTTCCACCTTTTGCCCGAGCTTTCGATCGATTATGCGCTCCTTGAATACTCCAACCGTATCCAAATGATGCCACTCGATCTTTCTTGGTCAGATATTGGCTCTTGGGATGGCGTCTATGAAGTGCTCTCCAAAGATAGCTCGGACAATGTGAAGGTGGGTCCTGTGCTCGATATGGGCACGCGTAGCTGCCTGCTGATGACGAGCAAAAGGCTCATTGCCACTGTCGATATTGAGGATCTCATTGTCATCGACAGTGATGACGCTCTTCTCATTGCAAAAAAGGGACAATCGCAAAAGGTCAAACTCCTTGTCGAAAAGCTCAAGGAAAAGGGCTCTAAAGCGGCCTCTGAACATCGCACTCTCCACCGTCCTTGGGGCAGCTACACGATTTTAGAGGAGGGAGAGCGCTACAAAATCAAAAGGATCACCGTCGATCCAGGACAAAAACTCAGCCTACAGCTCCACTACCACCGCAGCGAGCATTGGGTTGTGGTTAAGGGAACAGCAAAAGTGACTGTCGATGACAAAGAGGTGCTTCTTCATGAAAATGAGAGCATTTACGTGCCCAAATCGACGACCCACAGGCTCGAGAACCCTGGCAAAGTGTCTCTCGAGCTCATCGAGGTGCAGGTGGGAGAATATGTCGGCGAAGATGACATTGTCCGCTTTGACGATGTCTATGGGCGAGTGGAGACAAGTACTCTATAGCTTGAAAAAATACCCCTCCTTTTTCTCTGTGAGCTCTGCGCTCTCTGTGGTAAAGAAAAAAACAAAAACCACCACAGAGATCACGGAGCTCACAGAGAGGCGGCTTCAATCTCTTCTCGAATCACCTCTAAGTGCCTTTCTGCGCACTTTTGCCAGCTAAATTTCTCCGCCTGTTTTTTTCCCTTAAGAATGAATTCTGCGCGCCAATCAGAGACAGAGCGCAAAAGCGAGACTAGCTCATCAACGCTGTGTGGATCAAAATACTGAGCTGCCTCCCCGCACGCCTCGGGGATGCTTGCAGCTCTTGAGGCAATCACGGGGCAGCCCTGTGCCATGGCTTCGATTGGCGGCAAACCCCACCCTTCGTAAAATGAGGGAAAAATAAGCGCTGTGGCTCTTCTGTAAAGGGCACGGAGCTCCCCACCTTTCACCTGCCCCATAAAATGGACCTTTGGCAGTAGGCTCAAACGCTCCCAATCTATTCCTCGGATCATCCCCTCTTTTTTTCCCACGATGAGAAGATGCTCCTGCCCCTCTACCTGTCCAAATGCCCGCACAAGCGTCTCTACGTTTTTATGCGGCTTGAGGTTACCCACAAAAAGAAAAAACTTCTCAGGTAGTTTTTCTATAAACTCTGGACCTTCCTGCTCTGTAGCTACCGATCCTGGCCCAAGCAGGATCAGATCGACCTTTCCTCTAAAGCTTGGGAAAAAGCGGTAGAGCTCTTTTTGAGTAAAAGAGGAAATGGTGATCAGCCGAGAGGCTTTTTGCACTGCAGCGCGCATGAAGAGGCGCGCGTAGGCTCTTTGCAGCAAACTGAGCTCTTTCAGATGGGCAAGGTGATAAAAATCGTGAAGGGTGACAAGTCGCCTTTTGGCCAAAATGGGTAGGAGAGGAACATTAAAATGGGCAGACCAAAAAAGCGCGGTGCGAGGGATTTTCAGAGGAAGCATCAACTGCTCACGCAAAGAGTAGATGCTCTCCTTGCTCTCGATTTTGAGCAGCTTGAGCCCCGATTTTTCTAGATAGGGGAGAAGATTTTGCAAATAGGTTCCGATGCCGCCATGGCTTTGCATGCGTGCATCGATGACAAGATCAAACATGGATAGTGCATCGATCAGATGCAACCATGAGACTGACAAGCTCTTCTAGACTTGTTTTGGCTTCCCACCCAAGTCTCTCCTTGGCCTTCGAGGCATCACCGACAAGAAGATCGACCTCTGCAGGACGAAAATATTTGGGAGAAACGCAGATGAGCAGCCGTCCAGAACTTTCGTCATATCCCTTCTCACCCTCCCCTTGTCCTTCAAAGCGTACCTCTATCCCGACACTAGCAAAGGCAAGCTGGGCAAAAGAGCGGACACTGGTCGTTTTTCCCGTTGCAAGGACAAAATCTTCTGGGCGCTCCTGCTGCAGCATCAGATACATCCCCTCGACATAGTCCTTTGCATAGCCCCAGTCGCGCCTTGCCTCTAAATTGCCCAGCACAAGAGGCTCTTCACTTCCCTCTAGGATTCTACAGACTGCTTGCGTGATCTTGCGTGAGACAAAATTTTCTCCTCTTCTCGGGCTCTCGTGGTTGAAGAGGATGCCATTACAGGCATAGAGGCCATAGGCTTCTCTATAGTTGACAATTGCCCAGTAGGCATAGAGTTTGGCAACACCATAGGGAGAGCGCGGATAAAAGGGGGTCGTTTCTCTCTGGGGAATTTCCCGCACCTTGCCAAAAAGCTCGGAGGTAGAGGCTTGGTAGACTTTTGCATAGGGGCATGCTTGCCTGACCCCCTCTAGGAGCCGAAGGACACTAAAGGCGTCGACCTCTGCTGTATACTCGGGCATGATGAAGGAGGCCCCCACATCGCTCATCGCTGCCAAATTGTAGAGCTCATCAGGCCGGATACTTCCCAAGAGCTCTTTGATATTAGAACCATCGGAGAGATCTCCCTCATGAAGCATCAGTTGAGGATGACGCAAGAGATGGGCAATACGACCTAAGTTGGAAGAGGAGCTGCGGCGCACAAGACCATGCACCATGTAGTCTTTTTCAAGCAGAAGCTCGGCAAGATAGGAGCCATCTTGTCCTGTGATTCCCGTTACAAAGGCAATGCGCTTTTTCATGCAGCTTGTCTCCTATAAGGCTTAATGAATCGGCGGTAGACGATGCGCATAAGCAGCAGAAGCGGACGCGGAATGACCATCCAGAGAAGATTTTGTGTCCAGAAAGTTCGGATCATCCAGTATTTGGGACACATGTCACGGAAAGCTTTTAAGGAAAAAAAGCGAACCCCTTTTTTTATGCGAATATCTCGAATGTGAAAACTAATGAATTTTTTACATACCTGGTTCAAACAGCAGAGCCGCAGAGGATGCCATTTACCAAAGAGATCCTGAGTATAGTCCGAATAACCATCCACATCGAGTAAAAATCTTCGATAAATACCAAGCTCCTTGCAAAATGAGTCATTTGCACTGCGGTAGTGGACGCTGGCCTCATGCAAATAGAGCCATTTCGGATGCAAAAAGACCATCTTAGAAATGACATAGAGAATGATGTAGGCGTTGAAAAATCGCTCGATGTTTTCGATCTTTGCAACCGCCTCTTTCCAAATCGATCGCTTGCAGACTTGACCCGACATATAACCAAAATAAGTAAAGAGGTCTTGAAAGATCGCCTGTGCATTCTCATAGAGTCTATCGCTTGATAAATGAGGTTGAATCAGAGGGGAAGGAAGCTGCTTGGTCAGTTGCTGATCAAAAGTCTTACTCCTCACCGAAATGCCTGCTAAATCGCTATAGGTGCTAAGCGCTTGAAGCACCTTAACTATACTTCCCTCTTCAATGCGGTCGTCATCTCCCAAAAACCAGCAATACTCTCCGCTTGCCGCTTCAATTGATTGGAGAAAACAGCGGTCGGGACCCACATTTTTGGGAAAGCGAAAGTAGGTGATACTGGGATATTTGTTTACGTACTCTTGAACAAGCTGAGCGGTACGATCGATCGATCCATTGTCGCAAATCACAATCTCTACACCTGGCACGATCTGCTCTAAGATACTGTCCAAAGCAGTGGGCAAGCAGTTAGAGCGGTTGTAAGTAGGAATGCAAACGGTCAGTTTGGGTAGATTCATGGTTCCTCAATACTTGGAGGCTTTCTTTAAAGATCTCTTTTGCGTCGAGCTCTGCTCTGCAGAGCACTTTACCATCTTTCCTTTTTCCCAGATAGGGATAAGGATCGGTCTGCACAAAAGCTAGACTCTGGTTTGGCCTCCAAAAATCGATGTTGGGGGTGGATTTGTAGAGCACAATGAGCGGAGCTCCTGCCTCCGCTGCAATGTGCACAGAGGCCGTATCGACGCTCACGAGCAGAGCGCACTCTCCAATGGCCTGCACCCACTCCTCCCACTGCAATCGGTTGCAAAGGTTGTAGCTTGGATCTGCGACAATCTCATCGGCAATTGGTTTTTCTCTAGATCCAGCTCCTGTCACATACACTTCATGCCCCTGCTCTCTAAAAAGCTCATAAAGCTGATTCCAGAGTGAGGGAGCAAACTCTTTTTCCGTCTCTCTAGAGAAGGGGTGAAGGAGAATATAGGGACTTTTTGGAATATTTGGAGATAATCGAGGGGCAAAAGGGCGGCTCTGCATCTGGCAAGAAATGCCCAGCTCTTTCAAAAGCGCGGTAAACACAAAGGGGAAATAGAGCGCCTCTGGATGGGAAATCGAGCGAGTGAGCAAAAAACTATACCCTGCATGATCAAAACCCAGGCGCATGGGAATTTTGGCTTTCCACATTGTAGAGATCGCGTGGGGGTAAAAAAAACAGAGATCAAGGGCAAGGTCATATCCGATAGATTGGATTTTTTTTGCCAGCCTTCTCTCCACAAAAAAGGCAAAATGAATCAGCTCACAAAGACGACCAAGCAGTGTCTGAGAAGAAAAGAGTTTCATGTCAAAATGGTGAACAAAATCTACATGAGAGGATTTTTCAGCAGCCATCTTCGCATGAGTGTGGACCAAAACTCCAATCTGACACCCTGGGAAGGCTCTTTTTAAATGGGGAATGACCCTCAGCGCAATCACTACATCGCCAAATCCTCCCCATTTGCAAAGCAAAATTCTACGCGGGGGCGCGGTGCCGCCCTTAAAGTGCTTTTTGCAAAGCCTTCTGAGCAGGAGGTGGTAACAGTCCAAGACTTTGATGAAAAGCCTCTTCTTCCATCCTGTAATGAAAATATTTCTCGTTTCACTCATGCTTTTTGCAAGTGCATCAACTGCTCTGTTGCCTTTTCAAAAATGGCAGAGGGATCGATCCCTTCAAAAAAAATGGCCCCATTTTCTCTGATCGGTTGCCAAATACCGGGGTGCGGCGTGTTCCCGTTATACAACCCAATGAAAGAAACGTCCAGAGCCGCCGCTAAGTGAATGGGAACAGAATCGACAGAGACAACAAGCGCGCTTCTTTGGATGAGGGAGACAAGCTCATTCCAGCTCAAGCGGTCGCAAAGGTTACCTGTTTCATCCAGACAGACGCTCTCTATGGCTTTTTTCTCTCGCTCTCCTCTACCTGTAAAGACCACTTTTATGGCTGCCTCCCTAAATAGCCCATAGAGCTTTTGCCAAAACGGCAGAGGAAATTCTTTGGCTGCAAACGAAGAGCAGAGATGAAAAATGACAAAGGGCTCATCCACGACCATTTTTTTCACAAAGATCGAGGGTTTTAGGTTCTTTCTGTACTCCTCTTGTACCCCAAGCCGCTCTAAAAGCAGCCCATACTGCAGAGGAAGATAGCCCTCTTCTTTCCAAGAAACAGGCCGTGTTAAGAGCAGGTGGTTGCCCGAGGTGTTAAACCCTATTCGAACAGGAATTTTCGCTTTATAAGCCAGGGCAATGGTATTGGGAAAAAAGGGGAAAAGCTCAAGGGCGACATCGTAATTTTTTTCTGTAAGCTCCTGCACGATTCTCTTTTCCTCTTTTTTGCGGTAAGCAAAAAAATCGCGCACCTTTTGTAAAACCGTTGTACCTACACGCGCCCAGCTGTAGGTCTCATGCACCCAATCAATCCCTAGAGAGGTCTGCAAAACAACGCTTGACTGCTTCGAAACAAGAAAACCAATCCGACACCCTGGAAACTGCGCCTTGAGGGCAGCTATGACAGAGGTGGCAAGAACAACATCTCCAAGATTTGCCCAGTTACAGAGTAAAATACGCTGGATCTGCTTAAGGGAAGGCTCTTTAAACCGAGAGGGAAAAAAGAGGCGCAAAACCGCGTGTAAAAGGTCAAAGATCGAGGCAAAGAGCTTCGATTTAAAACCAAAACAAAACTGGTTCATTCTCTAGTTAAAATCACCTGGTATCGATTGCATACAATCTTCCATCCATGCTGCAGCAAAAACTCAATCGCCAGCTTTCCCTTGCCACCATGCACCAGATTACAATCATCGATCATCACAATGCTGTTTTTTGTAAGAAAAGGATAGGCAGCTCTGATTTCTCTTAAGTGATGATGCTGAGAAGGCCCCGGATTGTCTGGGTCAAAATCATAGGAATCCAAGTAGAGAAAGTCGATAGGCTGGTTAAAGTCTCTGAGATAGGCAACCGAGTCGCTACAGATGAAGTGCACCTTATTTTCATGACCCACAACAGTGCGCTTCACCGCCTCCTGAGCCTTTTTTAAATTTTTCTGACTAATATCGACGGAGAAAAACTCAGCTCCATGGTCGCGGGCCCACTCTGCAAAAATGATCGTAGAACCTCCATCTCCATCTGTAAAACCAGCAGTGCCATCGCGCGCCGTTCCTGTTTCCACAAGGGTCTGAGCTCCCATTTCTTCTATGAGTTGCAGGACAAGCTGCATGGTCTCATAGCGACCATGTTCGGGGGTCACTTTACCTTCTAAATAATCGTGATGAGTAGGAATTTCTGCAAAAAGAGATAAGCTACTTACTCCTAAGAAAAAACAGAAAATCTTTACAACCAGGCTCATTGACTCCCCCTAAAACTTCCTAAGACAACTTCTGCCCTGTCATCTTTCACGACTAGCCCATTTTTCAGCCAGATAATTCGATTGCAAAGTAGCGCGACTTTGTCCAGCTGATGGCTCACAAAAATCACCGTGCGCCCCTCTCGAACAATGCTCTTCATTTTTCTCAAGCACTTTTCCTGAAAGGCCTCATCGCCCACGGCTAAAATCTCATCGATGATCAGAATATCGCTTGTCAGATGCGCCATGACAGAAAAGGCAAGCCGCAGAAACATACCGCTCGAATACTTTTTCACAGGCGTCTCGAGAAAAGCCTCCACCTCAGAAAAAGCCACGATCTCATCAAAACGGGCCGCAACCTCGCCCCGCTTCATCCCCAGCATCGCGCCACTTAAGTAGATATTTTCTCTACCCGTTAGCTCTAAATGGAACCCTGTTCCCACCTCGAGGAGCGCCGCAACCCGTCCATGGAGCTGGACAGAGCCGGTAGTTGGCCAGACAACCCTTGCAAGAATCTTGAGAAAGGTGCTCTTGCCAGAGCCATTGGCTCCAATGATGCCGATACTTTCTCCTGCGTCCACAGAAAGATTGAGATCGCGCAGTGCCCAGAGCTCTCTTATCTGCGCTTTTCCCTTCCAAGGGCGTATCCAAAGGGTCATCTCTTCGGCAAGGCTGCGGTGAGAGCTCATGACTTCTTTAATGGGATATTTTTTACCCAGATTCTGGACGCGGATCAGGCTAGATGACATCGGCAAACGTGTGTTCCAACTTGCGAAAGACAAACAAACTCCCCACAAAAAGAAGAAGCGTACTGCTCAAACAGCAGGAAAAAGAAAGGAGCGGAAAGCTAGGCAATCCCAGCAAAGACCAGCGAAATAGATCGATGAGCCCTGTCAGGGGATTGAGACAAAAGAGCAGCTGCCACTTTTCAGGAATGATGTGGCTAGAATAGGCAAGGGGAGAGGCATACATCCAAAACTGCAAAAAGAAGGGAACAATGTGCTTAAAGTCGCGGTAGTGCGCGCTCAGAGACGAGAGCAAAATATTGAACCCGCTGGCAAAGGTAAAGAGCAGGAGCGCCCAGAGCGGCAGAAAAAGCATCTGGAGCTGAAACGACTGACCGAAAAAGGGAAGGAAGAGAAACAGGAGAAAGAGCGTCATCAGAAAATCGAGGACAACGCCAAAGGTGCCTGATAGGGGCAAAAATAGCCGCGGGAAATAAATTTTCTGCACCAGATGCGCCTCGTTGATCAAGCTGGTACTTGCCCGCTGAATCGATTGGGAAAAGACAAGCCATGGAATGAGGGCCGCAAATGCAAAGAGGAAATAGGGGCAACCGTCGCTTTCCATCTTCATCCACTTGCCAAACACAACTGCAAATAAAAGAGCGGTCATCAGCGGCTGCAAAACCACCCAGAGCACCCCCAGATAGGTCTGTTTGTAGCGAAGTTTGATGTCGCGGAAGATGAGCATGAAAAAGACAAAGCGGAACTCGACCATCTCAGCAAAATCCTGAGCACAAAAAGAGCGACGCGGCGCAATGATAATGGGTTTCATATTGAAGTTTTGTCAAAAGCTTAGGAGGAAGAACCATTCTTAGCAAGTTTTCTACCCATTTTGCAGAAACATCTTGCAAGCATATCCCTGATTTAAATATATTTTGGTTCCATGAATGCAAAAATTGTATTTTTTCTAGGACTTTTTCTCCTCAGATGTTTTACGTATTTAGTCGCATGTGAGGAAAAAGAAATTGTCTACCCTGCTCCTCAGAATAGCGTCGATTGGGAAATTGACTCTCTGCTTACCGAAGCAGAAAAACAACTCGTTGTAGGAGAATTCAGAACGTCTCTTGACTACTCAGAGCGCGCTGATGGGCTTTTGCACTTGACACAAGATCAAGAAAATCACAGGGAATTGCGCATTCTGCTTGATCAGGCTTTGGCAGCAACTTGCTTAGAAGGGCCTACAGAAAATAACCTCATTCGCTTCAAAAAATTCCAGTCGCTTTTAAAAACAAAAAGCTGCTCAAAAAACCAAAACCTCATCATTCCTATTGGGAAAAACTGGCCCTTCTATGGTTCTGATGAACCAATGACTCCTTCAGAATGTTTAGCTACTGTTAAAAATACGATGAAGAAAGTGGAGCTTGCTGCGATTGCTCTATTGCCTACTGGAAAAATTACACAGTTTGCTCTTCAATCAATCTTGTACGCTTTAGAAAAAGGAGCAGAGCAATGCTGCCAAGAAAGGGGTTTTTGGAAGACATGCATGCAGCCTCTTGTGAATGCTTGGCAAGACATGGAAATTTTAAAAATTCCTCCAGATCCTGCGTGGGACTAAGATATGTTTCGTTATTTGTGTGTTCTATTTTTTATCTTCTGCTTTTCTAAAGCACAATCAGAGCTGCTCTTAGAGAAACCTTATCCCTTTTTTTCTCCTTTCAAGCTTGACTTTCCGACTATTGACTCCATTAGTTTTAATTTGTCCACTCAAGAAAAACAGTTGGGCATAGATCTAAACAAATGCATCAAATTAGCAATGGGTGAAAAAACAAAAACCATAGCGTTTACAGCAGCAGATTCCATCCCTTTTGGGTTTCTGAGCGCAAAAATGCAGTTTCTCTTCACCCTGTTCAAGCTCAAAGACAACTTGTTTCTCCTGACAAGCTACGTAATAGTCCCAGGTAACTCTTTCAATGACATAGAAGCCACCATTCCCATCTACGGCAACGATTATGTGATTCAAATCGAAAAAAATGCGAAAGAAGAGCTTGAAAAACAGATCCAAGAAGATGTGCGGCATTTCTTTAGTTTGTATAAAAAAAATAACGCTCAAAACACCGACAAACTCGCTCTTTATATCGCTAATTTTTAGAAATTTAATCGGTAACGCGTGTGACGAAGCTCCCCCGTTTTTAAAAGGGCCCCTTTTTCGACTAAATCAGCTAGGTCGCGGGTGGCCGTAGCCCGTGTGGTTTTTGTCATCGCAATATAATTCTCGGCACTTAAGCCCCCTTCAAAGCCATTTGGGCCTACCGCAAACAGTTTAAGTAGTACTTTCATCTGACGCGGATTGATTTGCCCCGAAAGAGCGCTGAGCATCTTCGATTTTTCAATCAAAAAAGAGAGCAGGGTCAGCGCATCTCGATGCGCTTCTGTAACGATATGGGCAAAAAACTCTACCCACTGCTGCACCTCTAATGTGCGGTTGCATTTTTCAAGTTCTAGGTAGTACTGTCTTTTGCGTTTTTCGAGCATTTTGGAAATAGCAATGAGGATAGGCCTCTCGACTTCTTGGGAAAGAATCTTTTCCGCTAAGCAGCGCCCGATTCTTCCATTGCCATCTTCGAAAGGATGGATGCTTTCAAAATAGATGTGCGCAATGGCCGCCCGTCCCAAAATAGAGACAGAGCCCGTTGAACCATTAAACCAATCGATGAAAGTTGTCATTTCTTGAAACACTCGGGCTGAGGGTGGCGCTTCGAAAAAAACTTTTGGAGCATCATAACGGTTGGAAACGATCTGCATAGGCTCTGCGTGCGTGCGGTATTTCCCGCAGTCTGTAATGGCAGATGTGTCTTTAAAGAGCATAGCATGCCACTGCCAAAGCATTTCATGGGTGAGCGGCTTATCGAACGTTTCGTAGACACTGCAAAGAAGCTCTGCCATGGCTGATTCTTTGACTGTTTTTTGCTTTGTAGTAGGTAGCCCAAAGTGCGCCTTAATGGACGATTGCAAGCTCTGTCTGTCGAGAATTTCTCCTTCAATTCTTGAACTTTCCATTCCCTCTACGCTCAAAATTTCGACAATAAAATCTTTGTAGTCTTGCTTATTTACAGCTTTTAGATACGCAAATGCACTGCCCACTCCCATAAGAAATAGTTTCTCTAATTCCGTAAGGGGGTGAGGATCGTAATGAAATTTTGGCCAGTCAGGCAACTCCCAGTTCCAGGGCATGAGTTATAGACTCCCTCTCTATAACTCACAAATTAGCACAAAAATGAGTTATAGGAAAGGGCTCTATAACTCAAAAAATGAGCTATAGAACAAACAACTCCTTTAAAATCAATCGCTTAAGCACTATTCTACAAACTCTCCTCGAGGAGCAAGAGCTGCTGGTACTGCTTTAGCCGATCGCGCAGCTCTGCTGCCTCCTCAAACTGCAGCTGTTTGGCCGCTTTGTGCATCTCTCTCTCTGTCTTCTCAATCTTTTGCTCGAGCTCTTTTTTGGTCAGAAGCGGCGGCTCTCCCTGAGAAACAACAGCGACCGGCAGCACAGCGCCAAAGGTCTCTGTAAGCTCTTCGGCGCGCCGTCTTTGAGTGGAGTGAGGGGTGATCCCATGCTCTTGATTGAATGACTCTTGAACTTTACGCCTTTCTGAAGTGACCCTTATCGCATTTTCAATGGATTTTGTCTGTTTATCGGCATACATGACGACTCTGCCCCTCACATTGCGAGCGGCCCTCCCGCATGTTTGAATGAGAGAGGTTTCACTGCGCAAAAAACCCTCTTTATCCGCATCGAGAATGGCAACAAGAGAGACCTCTGGCAGATCGAGCCCTTCGCGGAGAAGGTTGATCCCCACTAGCACATCAAAAAACCCTTTTCTGAGCTCATTGAGGATTTGCACTCTCTCTAAAGTGTCGATATCAGAGTGAAGATATTTAGCTTTGACTCCAATGTCTGTGAGATACTCGGTCAACTCTTCAGCCAGGCGCTTGGTCAGGACCGTCACCAGAACTCTGCCTCCCGCCTCTGTCTCTTTGCGAATCTCCTCTAGACAATCGTCGACTTGGTTTTCAGCTGCCTTTAGCGTAATCACTGGATCGAGTAGCCCTGTGGGACGAATGACCTGGCGAACAATTTCTCCTCCAGATTCCTCTATTTCCCAAGGCCCTGGAGTGGCAGAGACGTAGATCACTTGCGGGATGCGCGCATAAAATTCTTCAAACTTGAGAGGCCGGTTATCAAAGGCAGAGGGAAGACGAAAGCCAAATTCCACAAGCGCCTCCTTGCGGGAACGATCTCCATTGTACATGGCACGGACCTGGGGAAGGGTCTGGTGCGACTCATCGACAAATAGCAGAAAATCGGAGGGGAAGTAATCGAGTAGACAAGGAGGCGCCTCTCCAGGGCGGCGGCCACTAAAATGGCGCGAGTAGTTCTCGATCCCCTTGCAAAAGCCCATCTCTTTGATCATCTCAAGATCATAGAGGCTGCGCTCTCTAAGTCTTTGGTGCTCCAGCAGACGCTGCTCCTTGCTAAAAAAAGCGAGCCTCTCTTCGAGCTCGAGTTTGATCTTCTCAATTGCAGCAAGGCGCACCGCTTCGGGAGTGACGTGGTGAGATCCTGGGAAAATGGAGATCTTTTCACACCGGTTGAGTACTTTGCCTGTGAGGGGATCGATCGAGCTGAGCCGCTCGATTTGGTCACCAAAAAATTCAATGCGGTAGGCCAGGCTCTCCTCATAAGCAGGCATGATCTCGAGAATATCTCCTCGCGCGCGGAAAGTGGCCCTTGCCAGATCATAATCGTTTCGCTTATAGCGCATCTCGACAAGGTGCAGAAGGAGGTTGTCACGTCGCACCTCTTGCCCCTTAGAGAGATTAAGCTGCATCTGGCTATAGTATTCGGGAAGACCCAGGCCATAGATGCAAGAGACAGAGGAGACAATCAGCACATCACTGCGCTCTAAGAGCGAGCGGGTTGCGGAAAGGCGCATCCGATCGATCTGGTCATTGATGGCCAGATCCTTCTCGATATAGGTATCTGTCCGCGCAATATAGGCCTCTGGCTGGTAGTAGTCATAGTAGGAGACAAAATACTCGACAGCGCTCCCCGGGAAAAAGGCTTTGAACTCCTGGTAGAGCTGAGCGGCTAAGGTTTTGTTGTGGGCAAGGATAAGAGCGGGCCTTTGGAGCTCTGCGATGACACTTGCCATCGTAAAGGTCTTGCCCGATCCTGTAATCCCAAGCAAAACTTGACTCTTTTTTTGCCCCTTAACTCCTTGGACAAGTCTTTTAATGGCCTGCGGCTGATCACCTCGCGGCTCAAAATCGGTCTTAAGTTCAAACATTAGACTTTAAGGAGCACTAGGTAGGTAAGGGGCTCCCACCATCTGAGAGATTTGGAAAAAGGCGACAAAAAGGGCAAAGAGAAAAATGGCAGCAAGAAGAGGTTTGCCTCCTCGGACAATGTAGTGCTCTCCCCCTGCTCTGCGCCCTTTCCAGACCATCAGCACCGGCAAGATGCCAAAGAGAATCACGGCGCAAATACCCCCTGCAAAATTGAGCGCCTTGAAAAAGATCTGGGGGAAGCAAATGGCCAGAAAAAGCGGGGGAAAGAGGGTGAGCATGCAGAGCGAAAGGCTCTCTTGCTTTTTGTAGCTGAGCTTTAGCCCATCGGCCCAAAAATGGGTGAGGCTAAGGGCTTGTGCAAGGAAAGAGGTCAAGATCGCAAAGAAGGCAAGGAGTGTCGCAAAATAGCTGACAAAACTAGAGCCTAAAATCCCGGAGATAGCCTGAGAGGCCTCTTCGCCTTTTTTAAGACTCTGGGCGATGCCAGAGGGTCCTTCTAAAGGGACGATCCCGAGGACAAGCAGCTGCCAAATCAGATAGACGCCAAGCGCAAAAAGGCTACCGAGCCAAATGCTGCGACGCGTGCGGGCAACATTGCCCTTCATGTATCCCATGAGGCTTGGGATCATGTTGTGAAAGCCAAACGAAATGACCAAAATAGGCAGGGAAAAAACCGCATACTGCGGCGCACTCCGCTCGAGAAGTTTTGGGGAGACATAGCGGACCCCTAGGAAGACAAGGGCTAAAAAAGAGGCGATTTTGCCGAGCATCAGGACCCGGTTCCAGAGGTCAACTGGCCTGGTCCCTCTATAGACAATCCAGCCAAAGAGCAGCACAAAGACAAGGCTTCCCACCCAATCGGCCACTGTAATGTGGAAATGCTGCTTCATCAAAGTGGAAAAAAGCGTGCCACAGGCCGAAATATAGGCAACAAGTAGCGCGTAAAAGAGAAAGAGGTAGAAGACCCAGCAGGCGTTTTTTCCCCACTTGCCAAGACTTGTTTCGGTCATGGAAATGAGGTTGACCTGCCGCGGAAACCAGCCATTTACCTCGACAAGTAGCAGTCCTGTTAAGGTCATAAAAGCCCAGGAGAGAAAGAACATGAGAAGAGAGGGGCCAAAACCGCAGAGCCCTGTTAGGATCGGCAGCCCGAGCATGCCGGCTCCGATACAGCTGCCGGCAATGAGCAGTGCCCCCCCAATAATATTGCCCTCTTCTTTCACGACCGTCCCTGCATCTTTTCTGCGATGCGCATCTCCTGCTTTAAACGCCCGAGGTCATAATAGCCCTCATAATCGACAAACTTGAAAAATCGCTCAAAAGCGGGCAAAACGCGACTGACCTGTTTGGCCATCTCCTGGGCAATTTGCCTATAGGAAGGGTGACCTGCCGCCGCCGAGCGCAGTTCGCAGATCCACTGCAAAGCGCGCAAGTTCACATGGAAATACCAGTGAATATTAAAGCCCATCGGAACGACATACTGAGCCTCTTCGGGAAGCTCAGGGCAAATCTGATCATAGGCCTTCTTGGCAAGATCCATCGCCTCGCAGTAGGGCTTTTCCATCTGCGTGCCGCGGATTTCTTGAGGCACAAAATAGCCAAAATGACAGGTGAGCAGCTGCCGATCCTGGGTGAGCATGCGGTGGCGCTGCAGATCGCGATAAACGCCAAAATCGGCGAGAATTTCAAAAGTGAATTCCGCATGCTCAAGAGCGCGCGGCGATTTATGGCGCCGGTTCTCTCGGAAGGTGCAGGCCGCCTCCAAAATGCGGGAGAGCTCCTCCTCCGAAAGATTGCGACAGTGGTGCTGCAGCTCCATCAGTCCCCACTGCCCGTGAGGGAAAAGTAGGGCGCTTGCCACCTTAAACGGACTATGTGGATCGTAGGAGACAAGTCGGACCCCTAACCGATTGAAACGATCGAGACGAATCGAGCCACTCAGTGCTTTGAGCTCTCCCTCCATCTGCTCAATAAATCGCGAAAAAGCGACCTGATACTTATGAGAGCCCTCTGCGCGTCTGACAAATGAGGGGATGATCTTGCTCAGCTCCTGGTAGCCTTTTCGACCGAGCTCCTGAAGTTCAGCCAGATTATGAGCGCCAAGCCTTTGGATCAGCGTCTCAAAAAAACGGCCATTGCCAAAAAGCCCCATGTTTGTCAGAGCCCCAGCTGGCAAAAGCCCACGCAAGCAATCGAGTACTTTTGCCCGGATCGAAGCTGTGTAGGCAACCTTTGACACTTCCTGTTCTTTCGGAAATTTGCGCTCCATCTGCTCAGTGAGCTGAGGAATCAGTGTCGAATAGGTGTCAAACAAGCGATTACAGCTCTGCAGATAGAGATCGCGATAAGCTGATGTCATCAGAACCGGCTCGCGGTAAAAGAGGTACTCTGCTCCCACTTTCTGATCGAAGTAGATGTAGCGCGTCGACTTTTCAAGGGGAGATCCACCAATGCGGCTATCTTCTATCGCTTTTGCAGCCAACATGGAAATATTTTCCAGCGCCAGGTGGGCGCCTCCAAGCTCTGCAATCGAATCATCGCCATAGCCATCGAGCACCCGATCATAAAAATTCTGAGCGCGCTTAATGGCTGCTGTCTGATCCTCAGACTCTGACCCCTCATCGGAGGCATGCCTCATGCTAATCTTGTCAAAAGCCGTTTCCTCTGTCAGGATAAATTCCTTAAACAAAAGCGCGCGAAGGCTTAAACTCGATCGCGAGTATCTAGAAAACAGCGCTCCCTTGATGACCTCTGGCAAATTGCACAGCGCAAAGACATTGCTGCTTGTGTTTGTGACATAGCGGCTGAGCACTTTCGACTGCTCTGGCGTGAATTCTTCTTGATTTGTCATGTGACTCTAAGGTTCGCAGATCGCTAGTCCAAGTTCAAGAGAAAAGTCTGTTTCTTGACAAAATCTTTACCTTCTAACTAAGATTTCGCTTGCAAGAGCCCTTTAGACAGAGGAAAAAAAGGAGTGTTTATGGGGATGCCGAAAATCGTGAGAGCTATAGCGGTATGCGCCGTGTGTATAGTTTTTAACCAGGCCAGTGCCAAAGAAGAATCGATCGTGAAAGTGCGATGGAAAGTCGATACAGAAAAATTCTGCGTAGGGAGGAATGGAGTGTTTCTGAGAACCAGAAATGCAGGTGACATTTTGCTAAACAACCTACAATTTGACGGAAAAGACTACTACACAACGTGCAGAGTCACTTGTGTCTGTAACAACTGCCACAAGGAGTTTACCCATAGGCCAGCTGCCTGCGACGGCTGTGGCTATGCAGGGTTTAATTTTGCCCCCGCAAGTCAAACAGAGCTGGGCAACTGCATGACTGCGGAAAAGCTTGTCTGTAACTGCTTAGAGACAGATCCTAGATTGGAGGCATTGCTCTGTTCGGGTGAAATAGGGGGTTGTAGGCGGTATCGACAGCGATGGGAATAAACATATTGAAGTGGACATTGTGGATAAGAGCGAGGATGGAAAACATGAGACTGACATTACGGGAAGGATGAAGCAAGATTCGGAAGGCAATCTCTCTTATGAGCTCGAAGCCGGCTACAAACACAGATTTTAAAATTTAAAAAATATGAAAAAACGAGCAACTCTTATTCGATTAGCTGTGATTCCTGTTTTTTTATGCTTAGCGGTAGGCTTTTGCTCGTTTTTTGAAAATAAAAACGAGATTATCCCTCTTTCTGTATCATTTTCTACAAAGAATTTTCCTGTTATTAAAGCAACAATAGAAGGGAAAGAATACCCATTTTATTTATCACTAGCTCATACCCATCCGCTCTCTATTTCTGAAAAAATCTTAAAAACCATGCAAAAATCCCAAAAAGGAGAAACCTCTGTAAAAACTATTCAGGGAGAAGAGATGCAAACTCCTCTTTTTGTTCTTCCTCGAGTAGATCTAGGAGGCTTAAAGCTTACAAAAGTGCCCACTATCATTGAAGCATTAGAAGAAATTCAAGAAACCGCAGGAAATATTGCTTGGCCTCTAAACGAGATGAGCGTGTTGTTAGATCTTCCCCACAATAAAATTTTTGGAGTTAAAAATAAAAAAAATCTCTCCGAACTTGGAATTGACTTAAAAAAAATGGAAAAAGTCAAATACAACCTACACAAAAAAATCGTTCATCTACATTCAACAACATCTTTAGGCAAATTAACCATGATTTTAGATACAGCTGCAAACCTTAATGGAATTAACCAGTCAATATTGAAACAGAAAAATATTTGCTCTAAATTGAAAATAGGGAACAAAGAATTTGGAGAAAAAAACTTTTGCTCCATGGAGATTAGTCCCCAATTGGGCTTCGACGGGATCTTAGGAGCAGCTTTTTTAAAAAAACACATCGTCTACATCGACGCCAGAAGCAAGTATTTATATATTGGGGAAAAATTTGCGAATCATCTTCCAAAACAATCTGTTTGTAAAATTCCTGTAGACTTTACATTTAGTGCACTACCAGTCATAGAAGTGAAAATACAAGATGAAAATTACAAATTCATGGTGGATCTTGGTTCAGATAGTGAGTTAGACATACTCCAATCTCATTTCCAAATCGAAAATCTAGATCTCATCAAAACATCTACCATCATCAATGCATCCGGAGAAGGGCATGAAGTACATGAGTATGCTCTATCTGAATGCCAAATCGGTGAATATACATTAAAAAATTTCTGTTTAGGCGTAGAAGAAACATCAAAAACAGTAACGTTAGAAATGCGTGGGGAAAAAGAAGGCACCTTACCTCGTAGTCAAGTACCCGGCACGATCGGCGCTCCTTTATTGCACAGAACAAATATCTATTTCGATTTTCCTCATTCTTGTATGTTGTTTGCTGAAAAAAAAGAAATGAAAAACATGGGAATAGAGTTAGAAGGTTACGAAAAAGTCCCTTTCACCTGCGAAAAGAATAAAATTGTGTTAAACATTAAAACCGATTCCCACGATCTAAGCATGCTGCTCGATACAGGGTGCTCTGTCTGTTTAATCCAACCAAAACTCTTACAAAATATCGAACTTTCCAAAGATGCTTTCGACAATTCCTGCGTCATAAGCCATAAGTTTATCTTAGGCAATTCCGATTACGGAGAAATGACCTTCTACCCCTTTGCACATTCGCCCAAGTTCGGAGACTATGATGGTATTTTAGGAATGAATTTCCTAAGGCACCATGAGTTTTACATCGATTTTCAAAACCGCTACATCTACTTCAAAAAGCCCTAACTTATCCTGCGAAATGCTATAATCCGTCCCATGGGCAGCGATGCAAAAAAACTCCCTCTTGGACTCAGCGATTTTAAGACCGTCATCGATGAAGGGTACACCTACATCGACAAAAGTCTTTTTATTCAAGAGCTTGTGGAAAAGGGGGTTACAGCAGCTCTGCTTCCTCGTCCCCGCCGGTTTGGCAAGACACTCAACCTTTCGATGCTGCGCTACTTTTTTGAAAAGAGCGACGAGGATACAAGCTACCTATTTAAATCGCTCAAAATTTGGCAAAACGAAAGCTGTAGAGCCCTCCAAGGACAATTCCCCGTCATTTTCATCTCGTTTAAAGATGTTAAGCAAACTTCATGGGCACACGCCTTTGAGTTTCTGCGTGGTGTGATCGCTGGAGAATTTAACCGCCATCGGATCGTTTTCGAATCTGAAACCCTTAGCCTTGAGGAAAAAGAGCTCTACCACAAGATTCTCACTGAAAAAGCCTCTTCAACACTTCTTGAAAGGAGTTTAAGCCTGCTCACAGAGTGGCTCTGTCGCTACTATGGCAAAAAGGTGATTCTCCTGATCGACGAATATGACACTCCCGCCCATACCGCCTATGTCGGGAAGTTTTACGATGAGCTGATGGCTTTTTTAAGAACTTGGCTCTCGGCAGGCTTAAAGGACAACCCCTTCTTAGAACAGGGTGTTCTGACAGGCATTTTGCGCATTGTAAAAGAGAGCATTTTCTCCGGCCTTAATAATGTGATGACCTTCACGATTTTACAGGACGATTTTCAAGACAAATTCGGACTGACAGAACTAGAGGTCAAGCAGCTGCTCAAAGACTACCACCTGCTAGACAAGTGGGATCTCATTAAGCAGTGGTATAACGGCTACCGAATTGGAGCGCAGGAGGGCATTTTCAACCCCTGGTCCGTGCTCAGCTGCATCGCAAGCAAAGGAGCTCTAGCCCCCTACTGGGTGAATACTAGCGACAATGCTCTGATGCGACAGCTCATCACCCAAGGCTCTGAAGAGTTTAAAACAGATGTTGAGGAGCTTTTGCGAGGAGCCTCTATAGAAAAAACGGTTGAAGAGGGGCTGATTTTCACCGACCTGCACAAAAAAACCAAAACTGTCTGGTCTTTGCTGCTCTTTAGCGGCTATTTGTCCCTAGTGACCACCCCGAAATATGGTACCCCTTGCTCCTTGCGCATTCCCAATGCTGAAGTTCGAGAGATTTACGAGTCGGTCATTAAGGGATGGTTTGAAGATACGTTAAGCGAGCGCCAATATGGTCTGCTGCTTCAGAGCTTAACATCTGGGGACCGCTCCACCTTTTCTCAACTCTTCCAAAAATTCCTTCTCTCCTCTTTCAGTTTTTTCGATTTTTCGGCAGAAGAGCCAGGGCGCATTTACCACTCTTTTGTGCTCGGGATGCTCCTTGGGCTGAAAGATCGGTACGAGGTTAAATCGAATCGAGAAAGTGGCTATGGAAGGTATGATGTGATGCTCATTCCTAAAAAGCCGCAAGAACTCGGCATTGTCTTCGAGTTTAAAAAAGCTGAGGACAAAATAGATTTAGACTCGGTTGCAATTTCTGCCCTCCAGCAGATCGAAGAGCGCCAGTATGATCTGGAACTGAAAGAGCGGGGCGTGCGCCGTATTTTGTCTCTTGGAATGGCTTTTCAAGGCAAGAGTGTCGCCATTTCCTCTAAATTCATCACGTGATCTTATACCAATTATCGAAAATAACTTCGAATTTGAGCGCGTGAAAGCGCCGCGATTCGACGATCGTAAGTTGGGTTGTATTGCCTTAATATACCCAACTTACGATCGTCGAATCCCGACAGCTTTGACGGAGCTGAAATTCGAAGTTATTTTCGATAATTGGTATTACGCCAAAGACGCGTTTGTTGTAGAAAAAGTTCGGGAGCAAATCTCACACAGGCTAAATGGGCAGCTCCTTGTTCAGAGATGGGCCCTATCGCTTGAAGAGGTCTCTTGTATTTTCCTTGATCAAGCTTTCGATCATATTGCAATGTATAAAATTTCCAGCTATCACCATCGAGCTTCTCTGCAAAAACCAGAGAGATTGAAGAGTGACCCCAGCCAGATAATTTGAGCACTTCTTCTTGGGCATTTAGGTGCTCGTCTAGATTTTTAATATTTCCAGCTTCAATGGAAAAGGGATGTTTACTCCACATGCCAACGCTTACGATTTCGATATATGCAGCATAAGATTTGCTTGGATCAAGAAATGTAAAATCATTTCCTGGAATAGGGGTTTGAATGAGTCTATGCACGTCTTGAGCGAGCGGAATCCCAGACGGTATAGGATCTGCATTTGCAGAGGCCTGGCTTGTCGAAAAAGTTGAGAGTGGAGTGAACGAAGAATGTGAAGAGGCAGATTGAGAAGAGCAACCGTTTAGCAGCCACTGCCAAATAGAGCCCAGGATGCCCATCACTGTCTTATACAGACGGGATAAACAATTTTCAGAAGACGGATCTATCGAAGAATGGCTGCTTTGAGAATAGCTGAGCGCAGCTTGACCCTCTTTATAGACTGCGAAAGAGGGGGGAACTTGTGTGTAAAATTCACTCTTAACAGGAACCATTTCAAGCCTACTTTGTATACACAAGAAAATGAAAAAGTTTATTTAAAGCAAAGCCATCGAGAAGAAGTTTTTGCCCAAATTTAAAAGCCAGTATACACATAGAATTTCTAAATGTATATTTTTTTCCGCGTCTCCGCGACCCGGCGTCTTTGCGTGGGCATCCATTTTGTTGCGTAATTGGTTTTTAGCATGCAACTTACTAAAAACAAGATATTTAACCACAGAGCTCACAGAGAACACAGAGATTAAAAAATAAGACGAATGCTCCACAGGTATTTGTAGAGCATTTCTCTTGTTTTTTTAATCTCTGTGTTCTCTATGAGCTCTGTGGTTAAATCTTTTTATTTTTAGTAAATCGCGCGCATTAATCCCCCTCGAGCAGGTCGAGGAAGGCTTGGAGCTGCTTAGAGCGGGTGGGGTGGCGCATTTTGCGCAGCGCTTTGGCTTCGATCTGCCTGACGCGCTCGCGTGTGACTTTGAAGCGCACACCTACCTCTTCAAGGGTTTTTGGCTTGCCGTCGAGGAGGCCAAATCGCTCAATGAGAACGGTGCGCTCTCTATCGGTTAAGGTCGCTAAGACCTCTCCCATTTTGTCTTTTAAGATGGCATAACCGGTTGCTTCATCGGGAGACTCGATGGTCGTATCTTCGAGGAAATCGCCAAATTGGCTTTCGCCCCCTTCGCCTACCTCTGCCTGCAGAGAGATCGGATGCTGCGCAATTTTGTAGATCTCACGGACGCGCTCAGGGGTCAGTCCAAGCTCACGCGCCAGCTCTTCTGGGGTGGGCTCGCGGCCTGTCTCCATCATCAGTTTCTTGGCCCCGCGAAGCACCTTGTTGATCGTTTCGATCATGTGCACGGGAATACGGATCGTGCGTGCCTGATCGGCAATGGCGCGCGTGACGGCCTGGCGGATCCACCAGGTTGCGTAGGTGGAAAATTTGTATCCGCGCCGGTACTCGAACTTCTCGACAGCCTTCATCAGACCCATGTTCCCTTCTTGGATCAGGTCGAGGAAGGAGAGACCGCGGTTGGTGTATTTCTTGGCAATGGAGATCACAAGGCGCAGGTTCGATTCGACCATCTCGCGCTTGGCTTCTTGGCTCTTATCCATCCAGCGCTGGAGCATGCGCACATCTTTTTTAAACTCATCGAGAGTGCGTCCAGAGGCTAGTTCTCTTCTTTGGAGCTTGCGCTCGACAGCGCGCAGCTTTGACTGAGCAAACTTGTTTTTCTCTGCGCGGGGAGCTAGCTCTTGCGCTTCTTTCTCCAGAACTAAAAAGCGGTCGTAGCCATTCATGATCACTTCGCCAAAATCTTCGATGATGTTGTGACGAAAATGCATGCGCCCTAAATAGGCCTGCATGCGGATGCGGCTTTTCTCAACGTCCTCTGCCAGTCTTAGCTTATCGGTTTTTTTGAGCTTAGGATCGCTCATCTGGTTGAGAAGGCCTTCTAAAAAAGCATCTTCTTTGCGCAGCAGCATCGTGAGCTTGGGCAGTAGGTTGAAGTAGAGCTGGCGATCGCTCACCTCTTTTTCTGCAATCGATTTATCAAAACGCTCTTTGCCGCTTGTGAGGTAATTGGCAATCGAAATCGCCTCTCTTGTCGAGTAGCGAAAACGCATGATGATCTTCTCAATCTGAATCTGCGCTTTTTCAATGCGCTTGGAAATCTCGACCTCCTCCTCGCGCGTGAGGAGAGGAACAGATCCCATTTCCTTGAGATACATCCGGACAGGATCGTCGGCTGTCCCTTCAGCGCGTTTGGCCACCCCTTCGAGTTCTTTGGCCTCTTTCTTGCGCTCTTTCTGCTTCTCCACCTCGGCCTGGTTCAGGATCTGAATGTCCATGCCGCTGAGGAAAATGAGCACCTGGTCGATCTGTTCTGCAGAATCAAAGGTCATCGGGAGGATCTCATTGATCTCCTCGTAGGTGATGTACCCTTGTTCCTTTGCAAGAGCTACGAGCTCTTCAATTTTTTGCTGATGCTGGGGGTTAAATAGAGCTGTTTGTTGAGCTGTTTTCGCCATGATATTTCCCTAAAATAGTCTAAGGGCGATTAATATCCCAGAGGAAATGCAATTCCAAGCCTTGGATGAAAAAGGCCCGGTCTCCGCCAAACGGGCATTAAAAGGAAAAAATTATCTTTGCCAAGAATGTCTAGCACCCGTGCGCCTGCGAGGCGGTTTAAGGAGACAGCTCCATTTTTTCCACCTGACAGGATCCTCCTGTAAACAGCACCAAAAAGGGGCCATCCACCTCCATTTGCAAGCCCATCTCGCCCACCTTTTGCCAGGAGCTGTTCTCGAGCAGCCCTTTCCTCAAATTGGCCGCATTGCCGATCTCTTCTGCAAGGACAGCAAGAGAATTTTTGAAGTACAGGTCTCCCCCATCTCAGAGCAAGAGGTGCAAGAGCGTACGCGCCATTACGAGAGCCTAGGCTACAGCGTCGTCTGGATCCTGCACGAGAAGAGGTTCAATAAAAGACAGCTTAGCGCTGCAGAGCTTTTTTTGAGCCAAAAATGCCGCTACTTCTCGAATATGGACGCCTCTGGCCAGGGAATGATCTACGATCAGCTCGAGGAGCTCTACGGAAGTAGAAGGGAACGGCGGGGGAAAAAGCTCCCAGTTGATCTTAGACGCCCTTTTTCCTCTGAGCAAAAAGGGCTTTATCACGCAGGAGATGTTACTCATCTAGGTTTGCCTTTCCCCGCTTTAAAAAAGAGCGTGGGAAGGGCTTGGCTAAAAACCCTCTACTGGCGGCTCTTCTTTCTCCTCCTGCGGAAACTTGGATTATGTAAATAAAATAGAGCCAAACTCCTATACAGACCCCTCCGTAGAGACAAGGAAGCCAGGGGAAAGTGCGCGCAAAAGCAATATGAGAAGGCTTATTTGGGTCGATCCAAAGAGCGATCCGCTCTGGTTGCAAGGCTTTTGCCTCCTCTGCTGCATACCTGTTTGGAAAGTAGGGAGGGGGAAGCAAGAGAGTGGTTGACCACTCTTTATTTCCAAACTGGTAGAGGCAGGTCGCCTCCAGAGCATACTTTGACGCAGATAGCTCACTGACACGGCAATCTTTTATTTGACCCTCTAACTGCCAGCCCAGCCGCAAAAACTCCCACACCTGCACAAGGGCAAAACCTCCCCGCCAAAGAGTGAGAAGGGAAATGAGGAGGAGCAGGAGACGAGAGTAGGATTTTTGCATGAACCTATCCGCAAATTCGAAGGCGTTGATTTTTGAAGGATTTTTTTGTCATTTTTAAAGCCGCTTCGCAGGCCATACTTAGATAAGTAGACCAAGAAGCGGCTTTAAAAACGACGAAAAAAGACTCGAAAAGGAACCCCTTCCAATTTGCGGATAGGTTCATAATTTGACATATAGAGCACTTTGCAATAGAATTGGGGGTTCCAAAACGAAACCCCAATCATATGGCAGAAGAAAAAAAAGCGAAAGTAAAACGGCCCTCCGCTCTTAAGCGAGACATTCAAAGTTTGAAGAGACAGCTCGAAAACCGTGTGTTAAAAGCGCGTATTCGAACCGCTGCAAATAAGCTGGAAAAAGAGGGATCAGAGGAGCATTTCCGCTCTCTGCAAGCACTTCTAGACAAAAGCGCGAAAAAGGGATTTTTCAAGAAAAATAAAGTCAGCCGGCTAAAGGCGCGATTTGCTAGCAAAGCTCGCTAGCCATTAGCTTTTCTTGCACCCCAGAGACTTTTCCCGACACCTGACTGAGCAGTTTTTCTATTCTCTCTTTTTCTCCTGCTATCGTCAGTTTTTTCCGCGCGCGCGTCGCCCCTGTGTAGAGAAGCTCCCTCCCAAAAGACTCTGATCCCTCAGGAATCAAAAGCAGTGCCTCCTCATATTCGCTTCCCTGGCTTTTGTGTACAGAAATCGCGTAAGCTATCTCAAACGAGGGCAACTGACTGCGCGGCAGCCTTTGCCCTCCTTCAAAAAGCGCATAATCCTTCTCGCTTTTTCCTATGCAATGAATGAGAAGTCCCATTTGCCCATTGCAAAGGCCAAGGCGCTGATCGCTTTTGCTGATCAAGATGGGGATCTGCAGATACTGGCCATAGAAGCCAAGGCTCTTGAAGCGGCTAAGCAAAACGCGATTCAACGATTCAACCCCAAAGGGGCCGCGACGAAGCGGTGTGAGCAGGGCAAAGCGATGAAAAAGGGAAAGATCTTCCTCTATTTGACGAGTCGGTTTGGGAAAATGGGAAGAGACGCTTTCCCAGATCTTTTGCTCACTGGGAAAAGGGTCGAGGGGGATCTTGGGCAGATCCCCAGCTAAAATAGCCTCTGCAAGGCTAAAGAGCCCTTTTTCCTCAAACCGCAAGCTAGTGGTCAGCTCTGTAAAGGGAACTGTCCCCCCGGCAAGAAGGTCGGCAAAAAAGCTTCCTCCTTCGACAGCTGGCAGCTGATGAGGATCGCCAATCAAAACAAGATGGGTATCTCCCTGCACAGAGCGCATCAGTCTTGCAAAAAGAGCGGGATCGATCATCGAACACTCATCCACAATGAGCAGATCCATGTAAATCCAGGGCGGCAGTTCTTGAAAATCCTTGGCAGATGAGACCCCAAGCAGCTTATGTAGCGTTGTCGCTTCAAACCCAGGGAGTTTCTTTTCCAAATGGGCCGCTGCCTTGCCCGTCGGCGCTGCGAGTAAAATGGCAGAGCGTCCTTGGCTCTTAAAGCCATTTGCAATGGCAGACGCTGTAAAACTCTTGCCCGTCCCGGGCCCCCCTGCAATGAGACTTAAAGGGAACTGGAGCGCTTTTTGCACGGCTTGTTTTTGCTCATCTGTGAGAGAGCAAGAGGGCGGGAGTAAAGAGCAAGAGAGAGGGTCTTGAACGGTTTTGAGAAGACGAACCGTTTCTGAGACAAACTGCTGTTCGAGATGCCAGAGTCTGGAAAGGTAGAAGCGATTTTCTTCCCGAATGACAAATGGGCTTGCAGCCCCTTTGCGGATCCGTTTCTCTAATTCGCCCGGATAAGGGGTGAGTAGGCGCAGGTCGGGCAGGGTCCGCTCGTTGTCCACCTTGAGACAGAGGTGCCCCAGGCGATAAAAGGCAAGCAAGGTGGCAAGAAGCGCTGCCTCCTCTTCACTCTCAGCCTTTTGCGCAAAAACCGCGTCAATACTCAGCAGCGAGCCCCGCTGCGAGCTTCCCTCTACCAGCTCCCAAAGAAAGGGCCATTTCTCATCCACCCTTTTATTCTACACATTTGGGGGTTTTACGGCTTTGTTGTGTAATGAACTTTTTGATCTAACATTCTTAAAATCAGATATTTAACCACAGAGATCACCGAGAACACAGAGGTTGAATTTATAATGGATGCCCTCAAATGGCTAAAGTCCAGCCCAGAAGTCTGTTTTAAATTTCTTGATCTCTGTGTTCTCTGCGATCTCTGTGGTTAAACTATCTTAAAAACGCTCGTTTTTACACAAATGGCTCAAAATCAACGATATAGAATAATATATTAATTTTTTATTTGATTTTTATTAAGCATGCAATTAAAATTATGTTTATAATCTAATAAAAACCAGGATTTTATGTCAGGAATTAATAATTTTTTAGATCTTCCAAATGAGATCATCGACTCTATTGCTCATTTTACTTTTAGCGGAAAGACAGAAGGAAATAACTTTTGCCCTGATGCGCGATGCCGACAGGTATTTGCAAACTTTGCCTCGACACAGCTTCACCTGCTCTCGGAGGTGTGTGAACAAGAAAAATCGAACTACCTGTTTCAGTGGATCAATCCAAATGAAATCGCCAAAGGAATGCCTCAACCCATTGATTCTGATGAAGAGGTTGTGCACCCAGATTCTCACGCAGGCAAAATGAAGATTTTCTCCACGATTTCCGACGTGCTTTGTTCCTTGGGATTTGATACCGGAAAAAGCGTCCACACCTGCAAAGAAATCACTGCCATGATCCAAACCGCTCAAGATAGAGATTTAGAGGCCATTTGGCCACGTATCGTAGCCAAGATGAATCTGGGCAATGCTGCGCCAGCTGCCAAGATGAGCGCGGCTGCCATTCGCCCCTGGATGGCGCAGAACCCCACTCATTTGCAAAGTATCACAAACCTAAACCTCTCCGGGCTAAATCTCTACTGCATCCCTCAGGAAATTGAACAACTCACACACCTTGAAGTGCTGGATCTCTCAAGGAATAACATTTCAAGGCTTCCTCTTCAACTTAAGAAACTCACTCAGCTACGGGATTTAGTTCTACTAAGAAACAAGTTCACCTCGTTTCCGCCTGAGCTTGAATCTCTCAGAGAGAGCTTGCAAATTTTGGACCTCAGTTTCAACCCAATCAAAGCCGTGCCTTCTTCGATCAAAAATTTCATCAGCTTAACACAACTCTATTTAGCCGACACAAAGCTTGCCACACTGCCTAAAGAAATTGGCCATCTCACAGGCCTAACCATCCTAGATCTGAGCGATAACCAGTTGGCTAGGTTGCCCGAAGAGACCGAAAATCCTGAAAATCTCGCCCTTGGTAATCTGACTAACCTCAGAGAGTTGCTTATAGCGAATAATTGTCTTGTAGAATTGTCCAAGGAAATCGGGCACCTCAATCAACTGCAAGTTTTGGAGCTAAGCAACAATCAGCTGACAGCGCTGCCTGAAGAAATCGGAGGCCTCACAAGTCTGATCGGACTGTATCTAAAAGACAACAGATTGCAGACTTTGCCTAAAGGGATCGGAAGGCTTACGCAGCTGGAGACCCTATCTTGCCACAATAACAAGCTCACCGAGCTCCCCCTAGAAATTGGATCTCTCGAACATTTGCGCCTTCTTCATCTCAACCATAATCAACTTGAAACTCTGCCAAAGGAAATCAGGCAACTGAGCCATCTGCAGCAACTGGAGCTCAATTACAACAAACTTAAAACCCTGCCAAATATTGAAGGTCTCATCCTCCTAAAAAAACTGTACGTAACGAATAACCAGCTCACTGCGATACCAGAAGAAGTAAAACAATTGCCTCAGCTAGATCTTCTGGAGTTCGATAATAATCCTATTGAGGATGAGCTCCGTAGTTAAACTATCTTAAAACGCTCGTTTTTACACAAATAGCTCAAAATCAACGACATAGAATAATTCATTAATTTTTTATTTGATTTTTATTAAGCATATAATTAAAATTATACTTATAAGATAATAAAAAACAGGATTTTATGTCAGGAATTAATAATTTTTTAGATCTTCCAAATGAGATTATCGACTCTATTGCTCATTTTACTTTTAGCGGAAATACAGAAGGAAATAACTTTTGCCCTGATGCGCGATGCCAACAGGTATTTGCAAACTTTGCATCGACACAGCTCCACCTGCTCTCGGAGGCGTGTGAACAAGAAAAATCGAACTACCTGTTTCAGTGGATCAATCCAAATGAAATCGCTAAAGGAATGCCTCAACCCACTGATTCTGATGAAGAGGTTGTGCACCCTGATTCTCACGCAGGCAAAATGAAGATTTTCTCCACGATTTCCGATGTGCTTTGTTCCTTGGGATTTGATGCCGCAAAAAGCGTCCACACCTGCAAAGAAATCACTGCCATGATCCAAACCGCTCAAGATAGAGATTTAGAGGCCATTTGGCCAACTATTGTACAGGACATGTATCTGGGCCATGGTGCGCCAGCTGTCAACATGAGCGCGGCTGCCATACGCACCTGGATGGCACAAAATCCGCAGGCTCTGCAAAGGATTACAACATTAAATCTAGAACAGTTAGGCCTCCATTGCGTACCGAGAGAAATTGGACAATTGACCGCGCTTCAATGTTTGTATCTTGGCAACAATAAAATTTCCAGACTTCCTCCTGAAATAGGAAACCTAGTTCATCTTCAGAATTTATATCTCAATGACAACCAGCTGACCGCATTTCCTCTTGAACTTGAAGCTCTTGCAGATAGCCTGCAAATTTTGAACCTGAATAAAAATCCGATCAGAGAACTCTCTGGGCTCACAAAAGACTTCACAAATCTGACTAGCCTTTATTTAAGCGGCCTAAAGCTTAAAAAGCTTCCTCAAGCAACCATTGCTCACTTTAACAATCTTATTTGTTTAGATCTGAGTAAAAATCAGCTGAAAGAACTTCCTGCAAACATTGGAGAGCTTGTCAATCTACAAAACCTGAATCTGAGCTCTAATAAACTAAAAAGCCTTCCGATCAGCATCGGCAACCTGAGGCAGCTCCAAACACTCAATTTAAGACAAAACCAGTTGTGCGAGTGGCCAGAAGATCCTGAGAATCTCATCATCGGCAATCTCACCAATCTCTTCGAGTTGGATATCGCCAAGAACTGTTTTGCGTATCTGCCTTCTGAGATCGGTTACCTCACCAATTTACAGATGTTCAGTCTCAATGAAAACCTTCTGTTCAAACTCCCTGCGGAAATCGGAAACCTTCATCAGCTGATCACTTTAAACTTAAGCGGAAATTTGCTGGATGCACTACCTGAAGAAATCGGAGATCTCACAAACCTAGAAGAGCTGTATCTGGAAGACAATCAATTAAAGACCCTGCCTCAAGGCATCAAAGACCTTCAGAATCTCACACACTTATATCTGGAAAAGAATGAGCTCGAAGAGTTGCCCAAAGAGATCGGAAATCTTAAGCAATTGTCTCGGTTGCATCTTGATCATAACAAACTGAAAACACTTGAAAATATCGGAGGGCTGACTGGCCTAACCGTATTGCGCGTACAAGACAATAAACTCACAGCTCTGCCTCAAGAGATCGAAACTCTCACAGCTCTCGCGGGCCTCTACCTAAACGATAATCAGATCACCACGCTTGAAAATATTAACATTGAAAACCTCACTAAACTGCGCCATCTGCATGTAGTGAATAACCCCCTCACTGGAATTCCTGAAAAGATTCAGCAGATGCCTCTCTTGGAGGTCAAGTTCGACAATAATCCCATTGAGATTGAGATTCTGCAGGATCAGGAACAGACTACGTAGGACCCTATATAAAGGAAATTGGATCTCTCGAAAGTTTGCATATGCTCAATCTCAATAATAATCAACTTGAGGCTCTGCCAGAGGAAATCGGGCAGCTGCACGATCTGCTGCAACTGCGGCTAAATAACAACGAACTGAAAACTCTGCAAAATGTTGAAGGTCTCACCGGTCTAGAAGTACTGCACGTAAAGAATAACCAGCTCACTGCGATACCAGAAGAAGTAAAAAACTTGCCCCATCTAAATCTTCTGGAGTTCGAGAATAATCCTATTGAGATTGCGCTGCTCTCAGAACCAGAATCGGTTCAATTTCAAGTGAAAACCACGTAAGGCCCTCTGAGAAAAACATAGAGGGCTCCTGCCACTGGAGCGTTGTCAAACAGCTTGACATAGCGCTTTGCCGCCTCAGTGTAGAGCGCAGCTTGGAGAAAATAATCATTTTCTCTCATGCACTCTTCAGCCGAAGCGCTAGATTCTACTAGATTTGTCTTCCAATCGAGCACATAGTATTTCCCTTTGTAGCGAAAGAGCAGATCAATGAAGCCTTTAATGAGCCTCTCTCCTTCGGGGTAGAGAAACTCCAGCTCTGTAACTACCTCATCGGGGCTTAAATCTTTGAGAGAAAAGCCCTCCCAGAGGGGGGTGTGGAGCGTTGTGATGATCATCTCCTCTACCTCTTGTTGCCAAGATTGGAGTGAGGTGCTTGCAAGATGCTTTTCCACTAAAGCTCGAAACCCCAAAGGATCCCGGTAGCTATGGAGCCCCGTTTCAAACAGACGCTCTAAAACGGTGTGGATCACTGTTCCCGTCTCGACTCCTAAGGGAAGCTGGTTAGGTGTAGATTCTTTCGGAGAAGAGGGAGCTATTTTTTGGGAGAGGGAGGAAAAAGAGGTGATGAATATTTTTTGAAAAGAAGGAAGAAGAGGTTCTTGCTCTTCAGCTTGTGGGGCCATTTTGTCCTCCGCTCTTTCATAAGGACCAAGGTCTTCTCTTCCCACTTCCACAGTACAAATTCCAGCTAGTCCCTCGAGCGAGCCCACCTCGATCTCTTTGCCAAACCGTTTTTTCCAAAAAAGCTCAAGAGGTGAGAGGACTTTGGGTTTTTGCTTAAGGGGAGGAAGTAGAAGCGGGATATAGAGCTTTTCGCGTGCCCTTGTCAAAGCGACGTAGAGCTGCCGCATTTTCTCCTCTTCCTGCTCGCTATTTTCTTCAGAAAGATGGCGGGAAGAAAGGCCCAGCGCAAAAACTACCTCAAACTCAAGGCCTTTACTTGCAAAAAGAGTCAAAATCTCGATCCGATCGGTGCTTTCAGCGCCGCGCACCTTCAGCCGCGGATCCTCTTCGGGATCCGTGCTCTTCAATTCCTCCATGATCTGGAGCAGATGAGCGGGGGGACAGCTGGTTTCAAGCAAAATCTCCGCGGTCTGGCGGATTGTGGCTTCTCTCAAAACATCCTTCTCAATAAGCTCATGATAAAAATAGGGAAAACCTTTTTCAAAGAGAAGCTCATGCAAATCATGAAAATCGAGCTCCTTTCCTACACTGAGCTGCGCCTTGATTTTTGCTCCACGATCTTCTGGTTTAAGGGTTGCGCGCAAAAGATCTTCAAAGGCTGCAAATCCCCTCTCTTTGGCAAGATGGAGCACCTGACGGATCGCAGAGGGAATCAGCCGCTCTTCTAGAAACTCTTGGAGTCGCCCAGCCTGAAAGCGATCCTTCACAAGAATCGCCATTTTTGAAAAGGGAATCTGAGAGCTGTCATGGAGTTGACAAGCCTCCTTAGCGATATAGGGAAAGAGCACCTCCCTCTCTAGCTGCTTCGAGGGCCAGCTTCTCTCTCTTGTCGCCTCTGCTTGCGCGATAAAAAAACAGATCGGGTTTTCCTCTTGCTGATCCGAAGGGACTCGCCCCGCTTCCACAGGTAGATAGGTCAGAGTACCAGGAAGGGTTGCTAAATCGATCCAGTCAGATCTAGAAAAAAGGGCGTTGAGCGCCTCGACAAGCTTAGGACTGCTACGGAAATTTGTGGTGAGATAGGCATGCTTCTCTTTTCCAAAGATTTCTCCTGCCGCCAAGTAGGTGCCAAGGTCAGCGCTGCGAAAGCCGTAGATCGATTGCTTGGGGTCCCCGACAAGATAGACAATCTTAGGCTCGCCCTCTAGAAAAAGGGTGGAAAAGATCTTCCAGGAGAGCGGATCGGTATCTTGGAACTCGTCGATGATCAGCGCGCGGTAACGGGAGCGGATATTCTCTACAAATGCAGGGCGCAAAATAGCCTGCTCCATGGTCTGTAGCAACCCATCTGGGGTCAAAAGATCAAGAGAGCGGCATCTCTCTATCCAAAGCCCTCGGCATCTCTGCCCAAGAGAGCTGAGCAAAGGAGAAACGCTTTTGGGCTGATTCATAGCAAACATCATCTGCTGGAGCAGCGTATCAAAATTTTGGCGACACTCCTTCAGCAGCTCTTCTGCCTGCTCAGGATCGGATAACTCTGTACGCAAAAACTCAAAGATGACCTCTTTCATCAGAGCAGAGGCCCCTTTCTCCTGTCGCTCAAAGCCAAGACCCGCTTCAAAGGCATACTGCGAAAGCATCTTCTGGCAAAAGCCATGGATCGTAAACAGCTCAGTCTGGTCAAAACAGACTAAGGCCTCACGCAAATACTCTTTTGCCTCAAACCCTCTCCCCTCTTCCTGCATCGCCAGGAGATAGTCAGGGGAAGAATCTCCTGTGAGCAACCTTTCCAAATTGGCGCGAACCCGTCTTTTCATCTCACGCGCGGCCATGCGCGTAAAGGTCACAGCCAGGATCTGCTCGACCTTAAATCCCTCTAGGATCAGGCGAGCAATTAACTGCTCAATGGCAAAGGTTTTCCCCGTGCCCGCAGAGGCCTGCAAAAAGCGGCTCTCTAGCACACAGGTCTTTCGACTTAAGATGTCCATAATAACCCAGCAGAGGATCAAAAGATTGGAAAAAGGGCGATTTTAGCAGGTGAATGAGATTATGCAAGAGGTCTACTGTTTTTTTCTCAGAAAAAAAACGGCAATGAAGCTGCAGATCGCTGTAAAGACAAAAAGAGAGCCCGCGCTAAAGGTGATGAGGGCGCCTCCAATGAGCGGGCCTACGATGGAGGCCAGCGCACTCACCGACTGATTGATTCCGAGAACACTGCCCTGAATCGAGGGAGGAGCAGTAAGAGAGATGGTGGCAAGGCCATTTGTCCAGCAAAGGGCAGCAAGTATCGCCGAGATCCCAAAAAAGGGCAAAAAGAGATAGAAAGGCTTCATCGCAAGAGAGAGAAATAGGAAAATCCCGAGCAGGACAAGGCCTGCAGAAAAGAGCATCTCAGGCGGAATGCGCTTTGTCAACCAAGGGTTGAGCAGGCCATTTGTCAAAAACCAGAAAAGCGCCACCGTGACAAAGATCATCAATAGATAAGAGGGGGTGGCTGAAAAGCGCAGTGTCGCATAAGAGGAGAGCAGCTGCATCGAGGTGACCCAGCACATGGTGAAGAAAAAGAAGCTGATATAGATCGACTTGACTTTTTTAAAGCGCAGTGCAGTCACCACATTGCGCACTCCCCCCAGCAGATTGAAGGGCTCCTTAAAGTGGCTAAAATGGGTCTCTTTAAAAAGAGAGGCCATGAGATAGAGGTTTAAACAGGCAAGTAGAGCTGTGAGCAAAAAAGCCACAGCGGGCATTTCCACAAGGAAGCTTCCCACCAAGATCGCAGCGATAAAGCTGGGTCCTCCAACAGCTCCGATCCATCCAAAGTAGCGCGCACGCACAGAGGGCTGCGCTGCCATATCAGCAATCACAGCAAGGCATAGAGAAAGATTGCCGGCAAAGAGTCCACTGAGAATCCTTCCGAGCCACAGTAGAGAAAGAGAATGCACCCCTGCGCCGACTGCTGTGACCAGGTATCCGAAAATACTTCCCGCAATGGTGAGGAGAAAAATGCGCCTTCTGCCCAAGCGATCGGAGAGAGCGCCAATTAGCGGCGCGCCAAAAAACTGCGCAAAGGGAAACGAGGCAATGAGCAGGGTCAAGATCAGCAGACGATGAGAAGAGGTAAACGATACGCTCAAAAGCTCATATTTAGGGTCGAGCAAGAGGGGGGTGAGAAGAGGATAGACAACCGCAAGGCCAAAAGTATCGACAAAATAGGTCGTAAGCAGCGGGAGAAGGCGCTCTAAAAGTCTATTCCTTGAAGCGATACCCGACCCCACGCACCGTCTCAATCCAATCAAAATCAGGCCCTAATTTTCTGCGCAAGGCGGCGATGTGCACGTCGATATTGCGATCGACAATAAAGCTATCATCGTTTTGAATATCATCGAGCAGCTGGTTGCGCGTCATCACTTTGCCACGATTGGCAAGAAGACGCTTCAAGATCCCAAACTCTGAAAGAGTGATGGGGATGATGAACTCCCCTTTTTTCAGCATGTAGCGATCAATATCGAGCACAAAGTCCCCAAAGCGAACCACATTTTGCGTCTTTTCCGGCTCTTTCATGCGCCGCATGACCGCTTTGATGCGCGAAAAAAGCACCTTGGGAGAAAAGGGCTTAGCCACATAGTCGTCAGCGCCAAGCTCTAGCCCCAGCATAATATCGAGCTCCTCCGACTTAGCTGTCAGCATCACAACAGGAATGCTTTTGAGGTCGGGATGGCTCTTGATCTTGCGGCATACATCGAGGCCATTTTCCCCGGGAAGCATAATGTCGAGAATGACAAGATCTGGCCTCTCTCTTTCCACCGCGCGGTAGCCATTGATCCCATCGACCTCCACATGGAGCTTATATCCAGAGACCTCTGCCTGCAGCTTGATTAGAGCGGCAATGTCCTCTTCGTCCTCAATGAGTAAAATGCGTTTTTTGTGGGTCATGTTATCGTTTTAGCAGGCGGGTAGAAAAAAGTAAATCCGTCTACGGCAAGTAATGGCGAGAAAGGCTATTTTATATGTATATTAAATATTTTATTATTATAAAAATTTCAAAAAAGTTAGACTTTTAGTGAGATTTGGTGTAAAATGGAGTCGATTTTTACATGAAAGGAATTAAAAAATATGTCAGTCCATCTTAGTCCTGAAAAATCTCATTTAACACCAATAGAGCCTACAAACAGCGCGAGGGTACACTATACTCAAGCCAGTACAAACTCGGCAGATTCCTCCGTAAGCAGCAGTACGGGAACCCCGGACAAAAGCTGTTTCATGAGCGTAATCGAAACCATACAGAGTTGGCTCAGCGCATTTTGGCAATGGATCACAGGATGCTGCAAAGGTGAAGAGACGCAAGCGCAAGTAACAACAGCCCAGAGCACGCAAACCAATGCGGCTACACCCTCTTCTCAGCAGAGCCAAGCCATAGAGCCTTTTAGCCCAGAAAAATGCGAGCAGAAGATGGCTCGTATGGTTCAAACTACGATTGCTGCTGTAGTAGCGTCTTACAAGGAGAAAAATCAAGCTAGATTCGATCCACACAAAGAATACTGTATCTGTCTTGACTTTGAACTCGAGGTCTACTACCCAAATCAGCAGTCCATGACAAGAGGGGGGAGTCAACTCATCCACATTAAAAACGGACAAATCATAGGAAATGCATCTAGAGAAAATATCATTAAATTAGAAGGAAATGAGTGCGGTGCGAATCAGGTCAAATGTAAAGCACGCGTGTTCCTTGGAGAATACTTCCCAGATGGTGGATACAGGTTTTACATGGCGAAAGAAGCCTGTGATAGTCAACCGGGCTCTTTTACAGGAACAAGCAGTTGCGAAAGGTCTGCAAAATTTGATCGACAAAGAGCGATAGAGTATCTGAACCTTTGTACAGGGGCCAACCTGTTCCTTGACAGGATCCAAACTGCTGCTTCTGCAGAGCTGCAGAGCTAGATATGTTAGGGAGTGTTGTAGGCCCTTTAAGCAGCGCGCAAGATCTGACCCAGGTTCCTATTTCCGCCACCTCTACAAACAGCGCGTGGGTACACTACACTCAAGCCAGTGCAACCTCGGCAGATTCTTCAATCAGCAGTAGCGCCGGAACCCCAAACCAAAGCTGTTTTATCAGTATGATCAAATGCATAGCCTCTTTCATCTACGGATTTTGGCTGTGCAAAGCCGCTAAGTCGCAGTGTCGCAAAGATTTTTTTATAAATTGTTGCTAAGCGTTTGTATCTGTCAGTATATTTTCAATTTTCTCTGCGTCTTTGCGTTTATGTAATGCTATATATGCTGGTCGCAGAAGAATAAAACCGGCAGGTGCCCCGCTCTTCCTGGGGATTCAGCAAGCCATTTTTCTCAAGCGTACTGACCAAACACTTTGCCATTTTCTCTGCAGGATCGAGAAGTAAAACCTTCTCCCCTACCACTTCTTGTAGAAGGGGCTTGAGGCAAGAAAAATGGGTGCAGGCCAAAAAAAGCGCGCTGCTAGAGTCTCCTAGAAGCAGTTTCTGTGCCACTTCCTTGCCATCGCTTCTTTTCTCTTGTGCCACAGAGACTAGCTCCTGGCCATCTACTGCGCGCAGAGTCACCTCTGGCAACTTGCGCGCAAGATGGCTTTGATAGAGCTGTGAGTGGATCAGAGCGCGGCTGCCCAAAAGGGTAAGATTTTTCAGATCTGCTTGCTGGGCAAGCTCAAGGGAGGGTTCGATCATTCCTATGACGGGCACCTGGCAATGATGCTGCAAAAAGTCCAAAGCGCATGCACTTGCTGTGTGACAGGCAATAACCAGAATCTTCGCCTCTCTCTCAAGAAGAAACTCTGCCGCCTTTCGGCTATACTCTTCAATTTCTGCGCGACTTTTTTCTCCATAGGGGTAGTGCGCTTCATCTGCATAGTAGAGAAAATTCTCATGGGGCAGAAGCTTTTGCGCCTCTTTTAAGATGCTAAAGCCCCCAATGCCTGAGTCAAACAGTCCGATCGGACGACTTAGCGACATGAATCTGCGGGGATTTTGAGCTCTTGCCCCACGAGGATTTTGGGATTGGGACCAGAGGGGAGGCGGGGATTGGCGCTGCGGAGCTCTTCGACAGAGCAGCCGTAAAGCCTAGCGATTTTCTCCAGGGAATCCCCCGAGCGGACGCGATGGGTTTTACCCGCTGTTTCTTTTGTACCACTGCTCATCGATTTAGCCAAAGAGCTGATGGTGCTGCGCAGGTGCGCCACTTCATCAAGGCGCTTTCCCTCTTCTTGCGCACGCAGAGCTAAAGACTTGAGCTCTTGCTCGAGCTTTTCAATTGCAGAGCTTGTCTCTTCTGCGTAGCGGCCCAAGGCTTTTAGATCACTTTGTAAATGGGTTTGGCTCTTTTCTAAAAAAGAGAGCCTCATCTCAAAGGCCTCTTGCGGTTTCCCAGATTTGAGGAGCTTTTCCTCCAAAAGGGCAATATCGAGCGCTTGAGATCTTTGCTCCTGTTTCACATCGGCAAGGGCAATGCGCAGCTCCTCAAGAAGTGCCACCTGCTGCAAATCCTGCTGCATCTCTGCGCGAGAGGCAAGCTGTGTATTGCAGCTGCTGGCTAAAAGCAGAAAGACAAGTAAAGACCATCTCATTATTTTTCGTGGATCTTGAACTCGACTCTGCGGTTATGCGACCAAGCAGTTGGGCTATGTTCGTGATCTGAAGGTCGCTCCTTGCCATAAGAAATCGGGTGAATGTGATCGGGGTCAACCCCCCGTTTTACAAGCAGAGAGCGGATGTAGTTGGATCTTCTCGCTCCGAGAGCAAGGTTATAGGATTCAGAGCCCCGTTCATCGCAGTGGCCTGCAACAGAGATATGGGTATCTGCATGCTCTTTGAGATAGCCGGCAATCCGATCGATGACGGCAACAAACTCCGCTTTTCGCAGCACATAGTCATCGGTATTGAAATAAACATTTTGAAAGACATGGGCAAGGCCTGCCATTGCCTCGCGGAATTGATCGAGACTCGGAACGCCACTGCCTGGTTCTCCTGGTTCATGAAGAGGAAGAGCAATTGCGCCATCGGCTAATGCTCCTTGAAGATCGGACTCTTCCAGTGGAAGGAAGTCGCTCGCTCCTGGGCCCGTAAAGCCTTGGCTTGCCAGCATCGCATCGCCATCGCTTCCCCATAGCGCTTTTAGCTTACCTGCCTTGGTACGCAGCGCTGTGGAATTGTCGTGATTGCGAGAGCAGCTCATACAAGCTAAGCAGAAAATAGAGAGTAAAGTGACTATGTAGTTCATACTAGCGATGTCCCCATGTTGGGTAATGTTTTTTGCCTGGGCCTTGTGAAATCTTGATCGTTTCACTCTGGTTGAGGTTGACTATATAGAGCTCCGAAGAGGAGGGATCGGTGGAGTTAAACACAATGTGCAAACTATCTGGGGCCCATACAGGGTTTTCCTTGTTGCCAGGCCCTGAAGTGAGCTCCCGCTCTTCCCTCATCGCAAAGTCATAAATCCAGATCTGTCTCACTCCATTACTTTTAGCACTATAGGCTAATTTCGTACCATCGGGAGACCACGAGGGACAGGTATTTTCCCGATTTATTTTCGTCAGCAAGACAGGCTGAGCGCGCCCTACTCCCGGTGTTGAGGAAATGAGATAGATGCGCGGCGAGCCATCTTTATCAGAAACAAAGGCGATTTTTAAGCCGTCGGGACTAAAGGTAGGAGAGCCTTGGGTCGAGCCAGGATAGGAAAAAAGCTGCGATGGCTTGCCTTGCAATGTGCCATCTGCACCAAGGAGTTGAACAAAAAGATCAGCTCTTCCCGATGCATCGCAAATGAAGGCCATTTTATCGCGCTTTGGAGAAATGGCGGGGAGCATCTGGTTGCCGCGGATGTCGAGAATCCTCTCTCCCGTGCGACTTTTCAGTCCTGCGCGGTAGATCTTGGGTTGTCCCGTTTTGTAGCAAACATAGAGAAAGCCATTGCCAGAAGGGATGAGAACAGGGGTAATCGAGTAGCTCTCTTCTTTGGTGACTTGCCTGATATTTTTCCCATCAAAGTCGCATTCCCAGATCTCCGAGCGCCACTTGGTATCTTGAGGGCTTGCCTGCACCGAGTAGAGGATGCGAGAATTGGCCACCCCTTCCTTGTTAAAGAGGAGCTTGACTATTGCATCAGAGAGTTTATGAATTTGGCGTCTATCACTGGCTAAATCCCCTGTGAGCGCAATGTTTTGAAACTGCTTGAGCGTCCCCGCTTTTAGAGAAAAGACAGAGAGGGTCAGCTTTTTATCTACAAGCGCCCCTTTAAGAACATAGTGGGCTCCCTGTCCGCCGATTTTTTGAAAGGCCAGGCTCTCATCGGCAAGAGAGAGCGATCTTTCCATCTCCTCACTGACAGCCATGAGCTTGCAAAAGCCGCAGGTGCGCAGATCAAACTCGAGTACAGAGCGCAGCTCTTCTGCATAACTTTTCGGAAAACCCGAAGAGGACCACCTACTTATATAGAGAGGCGAGAGCTTTTCAGCCGTTGTCAGTTCAACGCGAATCTCCTCTTCAGCAAAAAGAGGCGCAAAAAGAAGGAACCAAAATACCCAAAATCTCATGACTTATTGCAAAAGGTGATCAAAAACGCGCTCTCTTTTCGGCTCACGAGCGCTCCACTAAACCTAGGGAAGTGCATTCTAGGAAGCTCCTCCTCTAGGTAGCGCTGGTTTTTAGCGTTTTTAGCCCCTACGATTTCCATTTTAACAAAACGGCCATTGTTTTGCAGAGTGAGCTTTATTTTGACCTCTCCAAACTCCGGCAAACTCAGCTCTTCATGCAAAGTGGCAATGAGCGCCGCCTCATATTCCTCATCTCCCTTTTCACCAAAGAGCGCCAGAGAATCGATCTTGAGAAGCGGTCTTTGGAGCGTGCTGCGAGCAGAAGAAGGAGCCGCAGAGCTCGCTGGTTTTTCAATTCTAGTGAGACTCTGTTCGAGCTCTTTGAGCAGCTTCATCGTCTCTGTGCTCGCTGGTTTTTTTTGAGCCGTCGCTTTTTTCTCAAGGATAGCGCTACTTCCTTTTTTGGCCTCTTTTTTGGGCGCGGGAAGAGTTGTCTTTTTTGGTTTACTCTCTGCTAATTGACGAGGAGGAGAGGGAGAAGGTGGTGAAACGGCAGAGGGTTTAGAAGCGGGACTTGAGCTTTTCACAGGTGTAGGAAGAGCTAAAATAGTAGGCTGCACATTTTGGACGATAGACTTTACAACTAAAGCCTTTTTCTGCTTTTTCCCTTTGAAATTTACAGCAAAGGCCATCAAACAGAGCAAAAGCAGATGTGCGGCAACAACAATCGAACAAATTTTTCTCATGATTGGCACTCTTTTTATAAACTAAAAACTAGAAGAGATCCGAGTGTGTGCCAGTTCGGGCAAAGTAAATGTTTTTGTTGTCTTTTTTGTATATTAAAAGCCACTCAGGTGTGATATGACATTCCCAGTATCCATTAAAGTTCCCTTTTAGCTTATGGTTCCTATGCTTTTCATCTAGAGGTTTCTCATTGATAAGGTCTGTTATAACATCCTTGATTTTTGACATATCAAGACCGCGTTTTTTTGCTTTTTTTAGCTCTCTCTCAAAAGAACGAAGATAAATTGGCTGTAGCACTAAATACCCAACTTCTTGAACAAATCATCAGCATCTTTGGCTTTAACTAAGCCCTTTCCTTTTTCGATATTATCAATGGCCTTTAGAGTTGCCGCGTTGGGTGAATTTTTGCTGTACAAATTTCCATGAATCCATTCAGCAACAAGATCTCTCATGCTTGTACCTATAATCGCAGCCAGAGCCTTAAGACGTTTATGATCCTCAACTGGAATATCTATAGTCATCCGGAATAGGTTCTCTCTCATCGACATGCACTTATCCTCCTATATACAGTTAATATTAACAGATTTACAGATTTAATGGAATCTGTAAATAAAGATGCTGTATATGAGTGACTTATGATTTTTTTGCGCATTCACTTCTGAGGTTCAAGAATCAGATCCAACTCCTCAAACCCAGCGGCCTCCACAGCATTTTTCACCGCCTGGTAGGTGCCAAAATAGGCCTTCTTGTCGTGAAAAAGCTGCGGAATAGCCTGTGGGTTTTTGGCATGAAGTGCCTGGAGAAGAGGCACCAGCCCCGCAAGAGCGACTTTGCTCCGATTGACAAGGATCGTATTGTCTGCTTGCACGTGAATGGTCAGGAACTTTTCTCCTGGAATAGCGAGCGCCTCTTTTTCCTTAAGCGATCCAGAAGCCAGCTGCACCCGCTCGAGCTCGAGCATCGGAGCGATTAAGATGAAGAGAATGAGCACGACAAAGACAACATCGATGAGAGGGGTGAGGTTGATCCCCCCACTGTCTCCCAAGTAATCAGGCTCTCCGAGACGTCTTCGTCGCATAGAATTTAAGATTTTGGCTTGCGGTATTGCAGCTCAAGAGTAGAGAGCAGACGATAGAGAAAATCCTCCATGTCTGTCGAGAAATACTTAATCGCGTTGCGCAAGTAATTGTGAAAAATCAGCGCGGGGATGGCAATCACAAGACCGAGCACTGTTGTGGCAAGTGCTGTGGAAAGCCCTCCGATGATCGCGGTGTTTGAAGAGGCGGTCCCTCCACCCTGGAGCTGGCCAAAGGTGAGCAAAATCCCCCAAACAGTCCCAAGCAGCCCCAAAAAGGGGGCTAAGGTCACAATCGTCGAGAGGACAAAGAGGTTTTTCTCAAGGCTTTTGGTCTCTGCAGAAATGGTAGTCAGTACATAAGACTCCACAAGCTCTAAATCGCCGCGGCTTAAGTAGACCTCTTGGGCCTCAGCCTCTGCAAAGTAGTGATTCTTATTTAGGATCTCGAGCGTCTTTTGCTTTAAGGATAAAAAGACCTGCGCAAAGGGATGCACCCGTCGCATGGTTGCAGATTTTGGCATCTCCTCTAGAGACAGAGAGAGCAGCTGATCCCGCCTTTTATCAAAGACGCGCTCGAAAGCAAGCCCTAAGGCCTGCACCTTTCTCGTTGCAATGGTCTTGTGCACAAGGACAACCCAGCAGACGACGGAGAGAGAGAAAAGAGCGATGAAAATACATTTACCAAAAAAATCGGCCTGAAAATAAGCTGAAAGGAGAATCCCCTGGTCGGCAAGTAACATACCCCCTCATTTTAGCTCAAGAGAACCCAATGTGTATACACAAACTACCTCAAAAATTGGGAATATGCCAAGGCGGCGCCCGGAATTTGAGTCAGGCGAAGCCGGCGCCGAAGCAGCTCAACTTGAATAAGTTGAGCGATACAGGCGGGCTAAAATTCCATGGCTGCCAACGCCGGCAGAAACCAATTTTTGAGGTAGTTTGTGTATAGACTCCTTCTCGCTCTCCTCCTTCTCCTGACAAAACCCCTCACTTGTGCTGAGGTGACCCTCGGCATTGACCGTTTTTTTGCAGAAAAATTTTCAGACTCTTTAAAGGCAAAACGGGTAGGGCTCATCACTAACCAGACAGGGGTAAATAGGCAGCTCCGCTCGACCATTGATCTGTTTTTTGAGCATCAAGGGACGTTTACCTTAACCGCAATCTTTTCTCCTGAACATGGACTCAATGGCATCGGCAGATCGAGCGAAGAGATGGAGGGGGGGAAAAACCAGCCTCAAACCTTAAGAGGCGTTCCGATCTATAGCCTCCATGGCAAGACACGTCGTCCCACAGCAGAAATGCTCAAGAAGGTCGATCTGCTCGTCTATGACATTCAGGAAATTGGCTGCCGCTCCTACACCTATGCCTCAACCCTGTTTTACGCCATGGAAGAGGCTGCTAAACGCAAAATTCCCGTCATTGTCCTCGATCGTCCCAACCCCTTAGGAGGTCTCATTGTCGATGGCCCCATGCTAGAGGACAAATGGCGCTCTTTTCTCGGATACATCAATGTTCCCTACTGTCATGGCATGACAATTGGAGAGCTCGCTCGCTTTTTTAATGGCGAGTATCGGATCGGATGCCACTTGCAAGTGGTGGCCATGCGTGGCTGGGGGCGAGAGATGACCTTCAAAGAAACAGGATTGCCTTGGCTTCCCACAAGCCCCTACATCCCTGAATCTGATACTCCCTTTTATTACGCCTCGACAGGGATTTTGGGAGCGACCGGCCTTGTCAACATCGGCATTGGCTACACGCTTCCCTTTAAGGTAGTGGGCGCCCCTTGGATCAAAGGAGGGCTTTTCGCAGAAAAACTCAATGCACAAAAATTGCCCGGGGTCACCTTTGTTCCCTTTTCTTACAGACCTTTTTATGGGCTCTACAAAGACCAGGATTGCGATGGCATCAAGATTGTGATCACCTCTGCCAAAATTTATAAGCCCCTGGCCGTCCAATACCTGCTCATCGGCATCCTCAAGTCTCTTTACCCCAAGCAGTTTGAGAAGAGGCTGCAGCAGCTGACGGCTGTGGAGCGCACCTCCTTTTGCAAGGTCAATGGAACAGAGCAGATCCTCAAGATCATGGAAGAGCAAAGGTACATCGGCTGGAAAATGGCCTCTTATGATGAGGGAAAAAGAGAGCTGTTCTTAGAAAAAAGGAAGAAATATCTGCTGTATTGAATTTTTTTATTTTTGTGACTAATGTCCAGTTAAAAGGTAGTCCGGACAATCAAGCTCGCAGCTATTCTCAGTTTTTGTACTCATGATGTACGCTTCTTAAGAGCCTGCCTAGAGGCTCTTTCCCCTTACTGTGCTCAGCTCCTCATCCCTGTCTGTGACCATTTTTATGATGGAACAAGAGAAAATCGGCCCCTTTTAGAGACACTCTATGCGCTCTATCCACAAGTAGACTTTATCGAGTTTGCCTACAGCCAGACAGAGCTCTTTGGCACCCCGGCGCGCCTTGTTCCCGAAAGCCCCGATTGGGCCACACACTGGCACAATACTGCGCGCTATGTGGGCAGTTTCTTCTTGTCCTCTGAGATTGAGTGGGTGCTCTTTTGCGATGTCGATGAGCTTTTTGAAAAAGAGAAATTGGGCCACTTTCTCTCTACATTTGCTCTTTCATCCTATACAGCGATTCGATTTGCCACCTACTGGTACTTTCGCAGCGCCTCTCTGCGCGCCAAAGAGCAGCCAAATGGCCCGCTCCTGATTAGACGTTCTGCCCTGCACCCAGAACTTCTACTTCATCCCGATGAGAGGTGCGGCATTTTCCACAAGGTCCCTGGTAAAAAAGAGCAGGAGGTAAAAGATACCAAAGGCGCGCCCCTTGTCCACCATTATAGCTGGGTCAGGCAAGAACAAGAGCTCAGACACAAAGTCAAGACCTGGGGCCATCATTGGGAGAGAAATTGGCAAAAATTGATCGATGAGGAGCTTAAAGGTGCTTTTTCAGGAACCGATTTTGTCAGAGGGTACACTTATGAGAAAGTAGAGCCCTATTTCGACCCTCTGCTTGAACCGATTCCAGAGATAGCCGAAAAAAAAAGGCAGGTGCACCAGGTCACTGCGCAGGAGCTTTTTCGGCTCGAGATAAAATCTTTGCTAAATCAGCCCTGAGCTGAGATCCGGAGGTAAAGACGATCCCCTCCATTCCGAGTTTTCTTGCTGTCTCGACATTTCTGGTTTTGTTATCGATAAAAACAACTTCTCTAGCTGGCAAATTGAGCGTGCGTAGCAAGATGCGATAGATCTCTGCATCGGGCTTTTGGACCTTAAAGTCCGACGAAATGATCGCGGGAGAAAAGGGGGCGTAATAGCCTCCTCTTCGCAAAAATGTGGCACGCGCAGCTGATGTATTGGAAAGCAGCCCCACAATGTAGCCCTCCTCTTTGAGCTCTTGGACAAGGGCCTGCACCTCAGGATTGAGTCGCACGATTTGAGTTAAAGCGCTATTTATCTGCTCCATAAAACCCACAGGTAAATGGCCAAGCGGATGGGCCTTGCGGTGGTAATAGGCGTAATCCTCCCAAAAGCCCTCCCCTTCATTCAGGGCAATGTAGAGTTTGTCCCCATCAAAATCATGTGGGTCCGCATCGGGAAAGGTCTTCAAGATCAGCTGCATCACGGGAGAGCGATCGGTAACAGCGACTACTCCGCCAAAGTCGAAAATCAGAGCTTTAATCGCTGCAAAGCTAGAGGTGGAATAGAGGATTAGCAAAAAAAGGAAGATACGCATAATAGGGTTACCTATGATTGATTCTCACGCTCATTTAACTGGCCCTGAGCTCGTAAAAGAGGCAGACGCCATCGTTTTGCGAGCCACTCGAGCTGGGGTGACTCATATCGTCAATATTTGCACAGACGCCTCTTCTTTGAAAGAGGGGATAGTACTGCAAACGCGCTTTCCCAACATCGTCTACAATGCAGCGGCGACCACTCCCCATGACGTCGAAAATGAGGGCGACTCTTTCTTTCCGATTGTAGAGGAGGCAGCAGAGACTGGGCAGCTTGTAGCCATTGGAGAGACGGGGCTTGATTATTTCTACAAATACTCACCTCCACAGATCCAAAAGCACTTCTTAAGCCTCTACATGCAGCTCGCTCAAAAGATCCCTCTTCCTCTGATTTTTCACTGCAGAGAGGCTTTTGCTGATCTTTTTGCTGCAGCCGATAGAGAATACAAAAGCCCCAAAGCGATTCTACACTGTTTCACAGGGACAAAAGAAGAAGCACAGGGGGTTTTAGATAGGGGCTGGCTGCTTTCTTTAAGCGGCATTCTCACCTTCAAAAAATCGGAAGCTTTGCGAGAAATTGCCCGCTATGTTCCTCTCAACCATCTGCTCATCGAAACAGATGCTCCTTACCTTGCTCCCCAAAAATGGCGCGGTCAACAAAACGAGCCCGCTTACCTTGATGAAACCGCGCAGTGCCTCGCGAAAGTGAAGGGAATTACCGTGGAAGAGGTGAAGGAACAAACGGCACAAAACGCGAGGCTCTTTTTTGGATTTTAGCCACAATGTAGCAAGCCTATCCGAAATGGTTAAGCTGACTCCTCCCATTCTCTCTAGAGATACGATTTCGAAAAAAATTGTATGCACCCGTCCCATGCGCAATGGAAAATTTAATCTTTCAGTGGGACACCATTTAGGAAAAATCATTGTGAACTGCTATGGCCATGGAGGGTCTGGATGGACAACTCTTTTTGGATCTGTAAACAAAACCATTGAGCTCTTCCAGAACATAGACCCAAATAAACATAGAGCGATCAGGGTGATTGGTTCGGGATGCATGGGGCTGACAGCAGCTATAGAATTAGATCGACTTGGGTTTACTGTTGCCGGCATCTCTACTAAAAGTCTCTATGACCTGCCCTCTTGGAGAGCAGCCGGCTACTTTGCACTCGTATCGGTCAAAACTTCTCCCGAAGAGCAAGAGAACTTAAATGAAATTGGCCTCCATACCTTTCTCTCGTACCAAATCATCGATCGTGGAGAGCATCCCTACATCACTAGAGAGGCCGTGAAATACATGCCTATTTATTCTAGTATTGATACCGATGCTGGAGTGGAAGATTTAGAAGAACGGGGCTTAATTCCTCCTAGGCAGTATGTATCCCTGGATTTTGGAAATGGAGTCATTCATCATGGATATGTGAAATACATGACCTATTTCATGAACACAACGACACTCATGCACCAGCTGATTGCTGAAGTCAATAAACGCGCCATTCCCATTCAACTTCAAGAAGTTCAATCTTTCGATGAGATTGCAGAGGAAATTATTTTTAATTGTTCGGGGTTAGGTGGTCGAGAGTTAAATCATGACACAAGCCTGATTCCAGTCAGAGGTCACCTGATTGCCCTTAATGCGGCGGCTGGAGATGGACACATGGACTATATGATTTACACCAAGGTGAAGCAGGATGGAAAAGAAGAGTATGTTTACCTCTTTCCAAAAAACAGATCGGTAATCCCTGAAAATATCAGCGGAACGGTTTGCTCAGGGGTATTGGGAGGCACCTTCATCCCTCATGTGGATCAATTACCCCAAACAGAGCAAGAGGAGCTCGACCAAATAGAACTTAAGCGTTTATTAGATCGCAACTCAGAGTTTTTCCATGGACATCCCTTTATCGACACGTAACCGGACTAGCCGTTTTTTGAGGATTTTAGGAAAACGGATTAATTGCTTTTAGATTCTATA
>JABDDY010000002.1:29107-48018 GCA_013287365.1 Chlamydiota bacterium | reverse complement strand
ATCGTTTGCCTGGACAATCGGCTCTTTCCTTTAGAAGAGGGATCTTGCTATATGTCACTGCACTAAAGTTTGTCTCCAAAAGAAAGAGAGCAAGCTGTCCCACCAGTTCATCTAGCTCTAGAGTGTGGCGCTGATAGAGTTTTTCTTGAGCCAAGGCACCTTTTTCAAAATCTAAACGCTCTTCCACAATGAGAGTATAGGACTGCCCCCCTGCTGTCACTTGGATCTTTTGGGTTCGAGGAACCACGAGACGATCGAGGCGGTGAGCAAGGCAAACTTCCTCCGCACGTACTCGACCTGCGAAATAGTTTTCCGCCCTTTGTTGCGATGCTTTTCCAAAAGAAAAAACAACATCCAGGTTTGTCTGAGCTGCAGATCTACAGTCTTTTTCAGCTGGGAGCCTAAAAATCAGACCAGGTGCTGCTTTTAAGCTAAAAGTGAAATCGGGGTGGTAGTCGAAACTCAAACGGGTATGCTTCGAGCTGTGCCAAATGAGTGCCTCATCTTGCGCCTCTATACAAATTTTAGGCATGAGCTTTTCAAGCTGACTCACCATTTCTTGAGAAACAACCATTCCCTGGCCGAGTGTTGGTTTAACATCAATCACGTGAAAGGTATGGGTTAGTCGGTAAACGACTTTGATGGCAACAAAGAGAGGGAAGAGAAAGATTGCGCACAAGACTTTACCTGCCGTGACTAGGTAGGTTGAAGGAGGAACGTGAGCCCAAATGACTCCTTGGCTTCCCTTGTCTACAGAGCCTGCAATCACAAAGGCTCTTTCATTGCCGTAAAAATAGAGCTCACTGAGCCAACCATCTGCCCACTCTACGATCTTTTCAGTCCAAGTAGGTTGCTGAAAGTGTAGGGGAGTAAAAAAACCAACTGCAGACATAAATGCTCCGATTAGAAAAAATTTAGACTCTCAGTATACTAGAATCTTAAGTTTTTTTCCACTCGGATCTACGAGAGCGCTTGGTTGCGCCGCGGATGGGGCGAGGTTGTTTTTTATGTGACTCAGAATCAGGAGCTTGCGCCTTTTTTTCATGACCCAAACTCTCGGAAAATTTGCGAGCAGAATCATAGAGACGACGGCGCGTCTCCTGGACAAGATTCCACTGCTCGGGACTAAAATTGCTCGGGTTTTCGCTGTAGGCGAAAAATTCTTGCTCGTTCATTCCAGAGGAGGCGCTGGCCTCTGCAGAAACCTCCTGGAGTTTTTGCTGGAGCTGATTCATCATCTCAACCATCTCCTGCCGCTCCTCGGGAGGCGCAGTCGGAAAGCTCTTGCGTAGCTCTTCAAAAAAGAGAACCGCCTCCGAGAGAATTTCCTCTAGGCTAAATCCCTGCAGAGTTTGACTCTTCTCCAAGAGAAGCAAAAGTTTCTGGTACTCTTCCCTAAAGCTCAAGGAGCCTCCTCTTTTTTTTCACTTTAAATAAAAATCTTTTTATTTACACTACAATTGGAGTTGCAAATAATTGCGCTCAGCGCTTTAATGACTGCGGAGGGTATCACCCGAGTGGATAATTTAATGAAGCTCTGCAAGGACCTTGGACTTGACTTGACTTCCCTAAAACGCAATGAGGAGGGACTGTTTCTGCTTCCCTTAAAAAGCGGCGTTGTAGTGGGGGTGCGGCTCTTAGAACCCGGCCTTTTCTTGCATGCCTTTCTCGCCCCCTGTCCTAAGGAAAAGCGCGAGGAACTTTTCATGCTCGTGATGAAGGCCAATTTTTTAGGTCAGGGGACGTTTGGCTCTGCGATCGGCCTTTCTGCCGATGAGAAGCTCTTGACACTCTCTTTTACTTTCCCGTATGAAATAAATGAGAGGACCTTTCGAGGAACTATCGAAGATTTTGCCAATGTCGCTGACTACTGGCGCACGATAATTTTGGAAAAAGTGACATGAGCGGGTATTTAATTGGAGAAGAGGGTCCCTTAGCGGGGACTGAGGTGGTTTTGCTAGAGGATAAGCCCTCTGGCACATGGACCCTTGGCAGGGATCCCGATCTTTGCGATGTGCTTCTCGAAGATCCAATGGTTTCCCGCCGGCACGCGGTCATCTCGCTAACCCCTGAGGGGTTTTCTCTAGAAAATTTGAGCTCGGTCAATCCCGCTACGCAAAATGGCAAGGTGATCGAGGGGCCCGTTTTGCTCAAAGAGAGCGATGTTCTTCAGATCGGATCGACTTTTTTTCGCTTCACCGAGCGCGCCCCTGCAAAAGCAGAGGAGCTGCCCGTCGTAGGAGAGGACTTGTCTGCTGAGGAAGTAGAGCCAGAAGTGGCTTTTGGGGTGACTCCCGAGACGCGCTGGCTGCTCAAGGTGATTACAGGTCCCAATACAGGGGCCGAGTTTGCGATGCAGAGAGGCAAAAGCTACCTGATCGGGAAAGATCCAGCCACTTGCGATATCATCTTCCAGGATTTGAGTGTCTCGCGTCAGCACGCCAGGCTCATTGTCGATCAGGAGGAAAATGTCTCGATTGAGGACTTAAATAGTCGCAATGGGGTCATTGTCAATGGAGAGCTTTCCGGGGAAAAACGTCTTTTATCTTCTCAGGATCTCATTGCCCTTGGAACGACGACCTTTGTCGTCATCGATCGCAAGGAGGCTAGAGAGACCATTGTCGCTTCTCCCGCTTTTACAGGAACAGCTCCCCCCCCTGCCGCAGAATCAGAAAAAAGAGAACTCCCCCGCTCTGTAGCAAAGGAAAAGCGCCACTGGAAGGAGATGATCGTTCCGAAAAAGCATCTAGTTGTGGCAGCTGCTTTTTCCGGCGTGATTGTCATTTGTCTATTTGGAATGTTTTCTCTTTTTAAGGCGGAAAAAATTGTCGTCAAGCAGGTCGATGAGTCTCAAAAGGTAAAAGAGGTGGTTTCCAAATTTCCGGCTGTCCAATTTTCCTTCAACCAGAATACAGGTAAGCTCTTTCTCTTAGGTCACGTTCTGACCTCTGTCGAAAAGCAGGAGCTGATGTACCTTGTCAAAGGGCTGCCTTTTGTTGAGGAGGCCGAAGACAATGTGATTGTCGATGAGCTTGTCTGGAAGAGCATGAATGATCTTCTCTCGGGCAACCCCAATTGGATTGGCGTTTCAGTTTATGGGCCTCAGCCCGGTAAATTTGTGCTGCGCGGCTACTTGCAAACGATCGAGGAGCAAAGCTCTTTAATCGATTACATCAACCTCAATTTCCCCTATCTCGACAAGCTAGAGAATCAGGTTGTCATCGAGAAGAATCTACAGACAGAGATCCAGTCGATGCTGACCGAGCATGGCTATCTTGGAGTCTCTTTTCAGCTTTCCAATGGCGAGCTGGTCCTGACAGGAAGAGTGGAAGAGCCGAAGCAGTCGGAGTTTGAGCAGTTAGTTGGAAAAATGAAGAAACTGCCTGGGGTGCGCCTTGTGAAAAACTTGAGCGTCGTTACCTCGGGAAATGCTTCGCAGATTGATCTTTCGCAGCAGTACGCGGTGACTGGTTACTCCAGGCGCGACGAGAAGGACTTTTTTGTGGTGATCAATGGTCACATTCTAGGGCAAGGCGATGAACTCGACGGGATGCACATTGTCAAAGTAGAACCGAAATCGGTGATCCTGGAAAAAGATGGACTAAAATATCGGATTAACTACAATCTGCAATAATTACAGGAGAGAGAACCGATGTTTGGTCTTGAGAAAAAACCCAAAGGTCCCGTTCAGTTTGATCTAGAGATTGAATTGAAAGAACACCCAGAAAAGGCACAGAAGTTGAGTAAAGAGGTCGATGAGCGCATAGCAAAGCTGAAAAATCTGCTGAGACAAGGCGCCGAGACAGAAGATTTCGATGAGTATGGAGTCCTGCTGCATGGATATGCGAGCCTCCAGAGAGTCTTAAAACGTTTGACACAAAAAAAGTAATCCTTAGGAGACATCAATGGGAGGCCCTACCTATCATTCGCCGTGGTCTGGCACGATCACTTTTTCTACTCTAATTAAGCAGTACATTCTCTTGCAGAGTAAGGTCGTTTCTGCTGTGCGAGCTGTAGCAAGCCGCATTTCACAAGCTACCCCTGGTAAATTCCTTCTTCTGCAGTTCCAGATGAGCCAAGTGACGCAGATCGGTGAGTCGATCTCGAACTTAATCAGCCAGGTGCAATCGGTCATCAACAACTCTATACGCAACCAAAAAACAGGTTAATAAGAGGAGGAACTCATGGCAAAACTCGAAATCTTCAAAGATCATTTCCTTCTCCTTTGCGAGGCAGGATTCATTGCAGTCAATCAGGCTGATGAAGATGCTGCGATCAAACTCTTCAAAGCAAGTGAGTTACTCAGCCCCAAAAATACTCTGCCAAAAGTGGGAATGGGGTATATGCATATGATGAAGCTCGAGCTCAAGCAAGCTTGCAAACTCTTCGACGAGGTGCTCGCTGCTGAGCCAGATAATGAGATGGCTTACGCTTTTCTAGGAATTAGCTATGCACTCACTGCCTCTGAACTGACTAAAGGGGAAAAAATCCTCGAAGAGACGGCTCGAAAATCCTCTGATCCAATGATCAAAAAGCTGGCAGATACTGCCATTGACTTTGTCGAAAGATTCCTCAAGAAGTCCCCCACTCCCCTCCAAGCACCGATGAAACCCAAGAGAAAACCGAAGAAAACATGACCTCCAAAGGCACTCCTGCACCAGAAGATGTGACAAGATCACAAGCTCCCAGTCCCATTAGTGAAAAGGATTCTAGCAAGCTTCCCGAAGGGACTCGCTCCTTCCAATCCTACATGCAGACTGACGAGACAAGTCCGACGCTCGGAGCTGGAAAACCGATGCAGCTCTCTCCTTTTGACTTGGCTCACGGCCAGGTGCTCGCTGCAGGGCCTACCTTTGAGACGATCCAGGCGCAGGCCAAATCGGCTCAACTCTCTCTTGGCGATGTGTCGACACAACTCAATACCCCGAACCTCAAGCTGCGCCAATCGTCTAAATACCTGCTGAAAAATAAGCTCGGATCGGCCAATACCCTCATCCGCTCAGCCGGCTCCAAGCTAGGAGTGCCAGAGCTTCCTCCCAAGGAAGTGGCCCCCAGTGCAGGTCCGATCCAGCGTTTCTTAGCTCTCATCACCGATGGTCAGGGTCAACTGGAGGCGGCACAATCGCAACTCCAGGCGCTGCAAAGCAGAGGAGAATCGCTCTCTCCCGGCGATATGCTTCTTGTCCAAATCAAGCTCAATAAGGCGCAGCAAGAGATTGAATACTCTTCCCTGCTGCTCAGTAAAGCGGTTGACGACATGAAGATGATGATGAACATCCAGCTTTGATAGTGATTTTGATGGCTCATAATTTGTGGCTTAAGTCATTCCCTCTGTGTACTCTGTGAGCTCTGTGGTGAATAATTTTTCTACCACAGAGCTCACAGAGCACACAGAGAAAAGAAGGGTGTTTTTTCAAGTTACTGATAAGCAATGTCCAAGAGTGACCAAATCTTTTTTATAAAAAAGCTCCGATTATGAACCCACATTCAGATTTTGACAAACTTCTCTCTCAACTGGAGACTATCGAACTCTCCACTGTGCATGGAAGGATCACGGAAGTGGTCGGCATGCTTCTCAAGGCAGTGATCCCCGATGTCAAGATGGGGGAGATCTGCATCATCAAGCGCGAGGGCGGCGAGCCACTTTTGTCAGAGGTGGTCGGGTTCACAAAAGAAGAGGTCTTCCTCTCCCCCCTTGGGGAAATGACCGGTATTGGCCCCTCAGCGGAAGTGATCCCCCTGCACATGCCGATGTACATCAAGGTTGGACCTGAGCTTTTAGGTCGCGTGCTCGATGGCTATGGCCATCCTCTCGATGTAGAAGAAAAAGGCCCTCTGAACCTGACGCAGACTCAAGCGGTCATAGCTCCGCCTCCAAATCCCTTGAAGCGAAGATTGATCGATGAGCCACTGCCCGTTGGGGTACGTGCGATCGATGGAGTTCTCACCTGCGGCAAAGGACAGAGGATGGGCATCTTTGCAGGGGCAGGTGTTGGAAAATCAACACTGCTCGGCATGATTGCCCGCAACTCGACTGCCGATGTCAATGTCATTGCTCTCATTGGAGAGCGAGGACGCGAGGTCAGGGAATTTCTGATCAATGACCTTGGAGAGGAGGGAATGAAGCGTTCGGTTGTCATCGTCTCTACCTCTGATCAAGCGGCGCAGCTTCGAATCAATGCGGCCTATGTCGGGACAGCAATTGCTGAGTATTTCCGCGAGCAGGGCAAGACCGTTGTCCTGATGATGGACTCTGTCACCCGTTTTGCAAGAGCTCTTCGCGAGGTGGGCCTAGCAGCTGGCGAACCTCCGGCACGAGCCGGGTTCACCCCCTCTGTTTTTGCAACGCTGCCGCGACTTCTTGAGCGCTCGGGCAATTCTGACAAAGGATTCATGACCGCCTTCTACACGATTCTTGTGGCAGGCGATGACATTCATGAGCCAATCTCCGATGAGACCCGTTCCATCCTCGATGGTCACATCATCTTGTCCAATGATCTGGCTCAGCAGTATCACTACCCAGCCATCGATGTTCTCTCCTCTATTAGCCGCGTGCTGACAAACATTGTAGATCGCGAACATGTGGAGCTCATTGGCAAAATACGGGAAGTGCTAGCCGGCTATAAGAAAAACGAGCTTCTCATTCGCATTGGCGAGTACAAGCCAGGGTCGGATAAACAGGCGGACTTTGCCATTAAGTATATCGACAAAGTCAATCGCTTCTTAAAGCAGCAAGTTGGAGAGAAATCTTCTTTCGAAGAAACCCTTCAGCAACTCCGCCTGCTATTTAAATAAGAATGAAAAAATACCCCCTCGAACAGCTGGCCTTTATCAAGCAGAAAAAGCTGGAGGAGGCAGAAAAGATCCTGCGCGAAAAAAAAGCGTTGCTCGCTGAAGAAGAGAGAAAACTCCATGAGCATGAGCTTGAGCGCGATCAGGTGCTCTTGCACAAAGAGGCCAAACTCAAACAGATGCGAGAGGCCCTCGATGAGGGGGCCAAAGCCCATAAAATCGAGCAGATGCGGCAGTATCTCAAGCTGGTGAAAGAAGATTTGCAAGCCAAGCAGAGAAAGGTCGAGGATCAGAAGAAAAAAGTCCATGAGGCAGAGCAAAATGTAGAAAAGGCGCGTCTGAACATGCTCGAAAAGCAAAAAAATGTTGAAAAACTTGCGCGGCATCAAAAAGAGTGGCAAAAAGAGGAGAAGAAAGAGCAGGAGCGCAAGGACGAGGTAGTGGGCGACGAGATGGGCTCTGCAAGACACATCATGAAAAAGAGAAAACCTCCTCATGGCTGATATCAATCGCATCATAGGTCCGCGGGACTCTCCCGAAGAGCCGAAGAAAAAGAAGGACTTAAGCCGAGATGCTTTTGCCGAATTGATGAAAGAGGGCAAGGTCAAAGAGGTCGATCCCGAGCAGAAAAAACTTGCCAAGCAGCAGCACGAAGCAGAAGAAGAGGCTGCAGCCGCCCAAATGACACAAGCGGCAGACTCTGGCGCTAAAGGGACCAAAGAGGCAAAAGTAGGCGCTGCTGGAACCCTTTCCTTTAAAGCCGCCGCAGCTCCTCCTAGTCAAGAAACCAATGTGAGAGAGCCACCTACTCCAAGTGAAGAACCGCAGCCTCAAGAATTTTTTCGGCCGGTTCCTGCACTGTTTGTCAATGACTCGACCCAAACCATCGAAACAAAACCAGCCTCTGAGCCCGCACCATCTGAGCCTTCAAAAAAAAGGAGGCGCAAGGCCGAAGGCCTTGCCCCTGCTTTGCCAAAACCCACACCCAAACTGGTAGCAGCCCCACCAAAACTTCAAACTCCTCATCAAGTGCCCGTAAAAAAAGTCGCTGAAAAAACTGCAGCTCCTCCTCCCCCTACCAAAAAAGAGAAGCCAAAAGAACAGGTAGAGCAGCAAATAGAGGGTCTAGCTCCTCCTCCTCTGCCTCAAGGAGGCTGGGAATCTGGGCAAAAGGCTCTCAAGAAAGAAGAAAAAAAAGAAGAAGCTCCAAAAGGTTCCCTCCCGATTCCACTACCCCCTCAAACTCCAGAGGCTCCCCCTCTTTTTATGGCTACGTTGCCTCCAGAGAGCAGCGCTCCCTACCTGCGTCTACCTCCTCAGCTGCTCGAATTTTTTGAGCGCATAGTTGGGGTGCTGATGGTCGCCTCCTCTTCTGGCATCACAAAGACCTCCTTGACCCTCGATGCTCCGCAATTTGAAGGTTCCCCCTTTTTTGGCTCTGAAATCATCATTACCGAATTTTCCACGGCCCCCCTCTCTTATAATATCGAATTTTTAGGCTCTCCTCAGGCAAAGAATCTTGTGCAGGCAAACGTAGAGGAATTAGTAGCCGCATTTCAAGCGGGTCAATATAATTTCAAGGTAAACCGCATCGATGTTGGGCTGCTTCCCTCTCCTCCAGTTGCTAAACGTAAAGCGGAAAAAGTAAGGCGAAAGAAAACATGAGCTCAATTGACCTCTCTGCAAGACTTGAAAAGACGCAAGCCTCCATAAAAAAAGAGGAAAGAAAAACTCCTGCCCGTTTTGCTCCCCGAGAAGAGCGCAGGAAAGAAAAGGCTCCTCTGCAAGAGGAGATGACAGATGTCTTAAAACAGTTCCTCAACCAGCAAAAAGGCGGGGAAATAGCCTCTGTTTCTCCCCCACCTGTCTTCACCTCCCCGCTCTCCTCTTCCTCTCCCGTCTCCTGGCAGCCTTCTGCTCAAATCACTGCGCTCTTTGAAAAAATGACCAATTTACTGACCCATATGGATGACAAGGGAATCAAGACAACGACCATTGTTTTAGATGGAGAGGTTTTTTCCTCTTCTGCCTTTGCAGGTTCACAGCTCACAATTACCGAGTACTCCACCGCCCCGAAGGTTTTCAATATCTCACTTGCTGCCACTCCCGAAGCACTCGCCTTTTTTGCTCCTCACGCTCAGCAGCTGCAGACCGCTCTAAAAGAGGGCAAATGGGATTTCACGATCGAAAGATTTGAGACAGAGCTGCTAGATGGCAAACCCAGAAAAAAACGATGAAAGAAGCTGAAACTCTTTGGATACGCCACCTCGAAGGGGCCATTACTCCTCTACTCACTGTTCCCCTCTGGGGACAGACCCCTCCTTTTCCCTGGGAAAAAGTGGAAAAAGCTTTGAAAGAGGCGCTAGAGCTAGAGACTCTGCATCTTGCCACTGATAAAACGCATCTGCTTTCGCGAGGCGAGCAACTAAACGGCCTTGGAACAGATCCGCTTCTTCTGCCCTTAGAGCTCACTCCCCTACAAGGGCTCGCTTTTTGGGCAATGTCCAAAGCGGATATGGAGAAACTCTCGCAGCTTCTTCTCTCCCCGAGTGAGCTTTTCGAGGGCTTTGGCAGTGAGCTGCTCAAAGAGGGGTATGCCCGCTTCCTCTTGCTTAAGGCACTCCGCATTCTCAATCAAGAAAACGCATTTGGGGAGTTCACGGCGCAAGTGGGCTCTCATACAGAGCTTCCCGAAGAGGCTCTCTGTTTAGATCTCTCCATTGAGATCAAAAAGCAAAAGCTATGGGCCAGGCTGATCTGCTCAGAGGCTCTTACAAATGAGCTCCATGCCTATCAGCCCAGCCACCACCTACCTTTAGAGGGTTTGCGCCACACCCTTCGGCTCCCTCTTGCCATTGAAATTGGCAAAAGCGCACTCTCTTCTGGACAGCTTAAAAAACTAAAAGTCAAAGACCTGCTTCTCCTTGACAGCTGCTCATTTGATCCTGCAGAGGGAAAAGGAACCGCCTATCTCACAGTGGCAGAGACCCCTCTTTTTGCGCTCCGCTTAAAAGAGGGAGAAGTGAAAATTTTAGACTATGCCTTGTATCAGGAGGAACCTTCCATGGCCCATTTTGAAGAAACGCCCGAGAAAGAAAGAGAAGAAGGTGCTGAAGAATCTGGGGTAGAGACCCTGATCTCCCAGCGCCAGATTCCCTTAAATGTCGTTGTTGAAGCGGCCAGGCTCAACTTAGCTCTCGACAAGGTATTGCACCTTAAGCCGGGCAATCTCCTCGACCTAAAGGTAGGGCCGCAGCTGACCGTATCTCTCACGGTGGGAGGAGCATTAATTGCCAAAGGAGAGCTTGTCAAGATCGGCGAGACCATTGGCGTGAGAATTTTAGCACTGGGTTGACATCCTATTATGGCAGATGGCAGAAGACTACTTTTATAAGCAAAACACCCTTCCCACCCTCACCGACCAAGAAGAAGATGATGCTCCTCTGCCAGAAAAAATTGGCCCCTATAAAATCGACGCTCTCTTAAGCAAAGGGGGGATGAGCCTTCTCTATCTCGGGTTTGATCCTAAAACAAGAGAAGCAAGAGCGATCAAGGTGCTCTCCCCCTCCTATGTCAACCATCCAGAAATGGTCGACCACTTCCTGTCAGAGGCCAAGATCATCTCTCTTGCCAGCCATCCCAACATCGTCAAGGTCTATGACCATGGCAAATGGGAAGGAGGTCTCTACATTGCGATGGAGTTTATCCGAGGGGTCTCGCTCAGTCAGTTCATTGCGCAGCAATCCTTTTCTCTCAAACGCTCTCTCTCTATTGTGCTGCAAATTGCCTATGCCCTTTGCCATCTCCATACCCATGGGGTGATCCATCGCGATCTCAAACCAGAAAACATTCTGATTGCAGAAGATGGGGAGACCAAGGTGATCGATTTTGGCATTGCGCAATTGCACGAAGAGAGCGGAGCCTCTCAAACAGCCGGCGCTTTGCAAGGCACTCCCAGCTACATGAGTCCTGAGCAGCGCACACCTCCCCATCTGGTCTCTTTTACCTCTGACATTTATGCTCTCGGGGTTATTGCCTACGAGCTGATTGTCGGCAAGCTCAGCTATGGAATCATCAACCTCTCCCTCTTGCCGCAGAGCCTGCAGAAAATCATTGGCAAAGCCATCGCCTTTTCTACCGAGGAGCGCTACCTGGACATTGTCGATTTCATCACCGATATCACCCATTACATGAGCTCGAGCGATTTGCAAAAAGAGCGCGCCAGTCACGACAGGGGAATGGAAACCCTCGAGATCCTGCAACAAGCCGATCTCTCTCTTTCCCCGAGCCAGACACCGAGCTGGTCCGATTTTGATATGGGGCTTGCCCGCCACAGACTGGGAGAGCAGTTTGGGCTCTATATCGACTTCTTCAAACTTGCCAATAACACCTACGCCATTTTGCTGGCAAAAGCGCTCGAAGCCGGCCCTCGAGCTTCCGTTTCTCTTGGAATTCTCAAGGGGATGATCCAAGTCCTGATGCGTCCCAAACTGCAAAAAACCGAACCCTTTTCTCCGGCGCAGCTTGCCAGTGATCTCTCGAGTCTTCTCTACACAGAAAACCTCAAAAAGCCCTTTGCTTTTGCCGCGCTCAAGCTGGTCCCTTTAAATGATTCGATCACCTTTCTCTCCTGTGGCCTAGGCCCCCTTCTGCATCTACCGCAGGGCAGCCAGTCTGTCCGCCCCTTGCATTCTAGCAATCCATTGCTCGGCGATGAGCCGATTTCGACCTTTGTCGAAACCTCCGATAATTGGCGCGAAGGCGACTGGCTTGTGCTCCACGGCTTTTCAGCAGAGGAGATGCAAGCTCTAGAAACTCCACTCTCTCAAAGCCTTGTAGAAAACGCCCTTCTCTCGCCTCTACCTGTCGCTCATGCGCTCTTAAAAAGAGGACTCAGCGCACTCTCCTCTCGTCCTACACACCCAACCCTTGTGCTTACCTTGCAGAGGATCTAAATAGAACTCTGAAGTTCGGCCCACCGGTTCTTTTCCATCTGTTCCTTAGCGGTTTGGCAGATCTGCTGAAAAGCTTCAGCGGGAAGAGAGGCTTGAGCGCCAAGAAATACATTCTTTAATTCGTCCCTACTCAATCCCAGAAGAAAGAATTTTATATTCTCTATTTTTTGTGAGAGAGAGCGGCTTGCCTGATATCTGACAAAAACCTCAGCAAGACGGTCATCACTAAAATGGTTCCACAAAACATCTTCTTGCATCCTCTCCTCCTCGTCTTGATGAAGTAGGTAGGAACCGATGAATCGATTGAAAGCAGGATAGAGCTCTGCCCAATTTTTTTCGCTCAAAATGGCTTGCAGTTTGACCAGCTCTTGTCCTAGCTCCTCATGCTCTTCATCAATTCCCTCAATCAAACAGCCCGCTTCAGTAAAAAGTGGATGAATGAAGGTGAACTCATTGATGGAATGTTCTTTTAAATGGACAATCATCTCCTCTATGCCCTGTGCAATAGAATGGAGCTCTTCTTCATCAGAGAGACTGACACGCCCCAGTCTGAAAGCTAAATCAAATAAATGCGCTCTTTGCGCTTTGTGAATCAGTGCGTAGAGATTAACCCTGGACATTTGTGCCTCCTTTTTTAGGGTGATTTTTCCATGCTGGTTGCTCAGCAAGAAGTTTCTGCGCCATTTCTGTGGCCGCTTTTGATGCTAATCCTTGAGAGTGGACCAAATGATGGGTCAGGCCATTTAAAATTTCTTCAAATGACTTTAAGTTGCCTTGAGTATCTGTACAGTAAATACAGTACTTTTGGCTCATATCTCCCAAAGCGTAATCGGTTGCTTTTTCTAAAGGCATCCCGCATGAATAACAAGATGAACAAGTTTCTTTCATAACTACTCCTTATGTTCTTACAGTTGAAATACGTTAACAAAATGGTCAAGCAGCTCTTGACCACATGTTGCAATGACCGATTTTCCAGGGGCAAATAGGTCTCGATTGGCCAAATAGTAGTGAATCAGTCCTAGCCAACTATTCAATAAAAAATGGATCGGAACAGAACTCTTTTTTCCCTGCATGCTTTTTTCTAATTGATGAGCAACACCTGATTGGATCATGAAAATACGGCTTCGCAGAGACTCCCCTAATAGAGGTCCTTCAATCACCAAATGGGCATAGAAGGGTTCAAATTCGCGGATCGTCTCGAGATGCGCGAGAAGCACTTCTTTTACCGTCCTTTTGCTTGCAACCAGTTGTTGCAATCGTCTGCCAACGCGGAGACCGAAAGCATCGATTGTCTTCATCAAGAGCTCTTCTTTTGTCGGGAAATGGACAAAAATAGTTCCATGCGACACCCCCGCAGCTTTTGCAATATCGAGAGTCTTTGTAGACAAAAACCCTCTCCTGGCAAATTCGCTATAAGCCCTGCTTAGCAGATGATGATGGGTTTGCTCTTTTTGTGTAGCTCTATTCATAAGTATTTACTCATTGAGTTTAGACTCATTGTAATGAAAGCCCTGAATTTCACGGAAGAGCAAAAATTTTTTAAATTGAGACAGAGATTTAGCACTCGTATGAAAAGCTGCTTTATTATTGAATAAATGGGTTGGGACTACCTGGCCGGTGCTGATGCCTCAAGGACTGCCTTGGGGCTTTTCGCTTTTTAGGGGTAGAGGAACACTCCGGAGCTTTCCGATCAGATCACTCGCAGGATGCTTGTGCGCTTTGGATTGATGGCATGCATCAATTTCTCGTATTGATCGATCGAAAAATTAATCATCCCCTTTTCATACTGCGCATAGGAATTTGGACTCTTTGATTCCAGACGCGCGGCCACATCTCGAATGCTTAAGCCACTCTCTTCTCTTTGCCTAATAAGAAGAAAAGACAAAAGAAGCTTATTATCATTGGATGTTAATCCAAAACTGTCTTTTTTAAAGTCATGAACTGTGATCTTGAATTTTTTACTCAAGCGTCCAAAATAGCTTTTCATCAGTTCGAAAACAGCATCTTGAATCATTAACAGGGCTTCTTTTCGTGTTTTTCCCTGCGAGGTGACATTAAGACAGGAAACCTCAACGATCCAAAATCTTCCTTCTTTCCAGATCTTACCTTCTAATTCCATACTATTCTCGCTCTTGTCTCCCAGTTGTACATAAACTAATGTACAATCTTCAAGGGGTTTTTTCAAGTTTTGAGCAAAGACTTAAAATTCAAGCCCTAAGACATGGCAGAACAAATTAGCTGCATTTCTGAGCGCCGCTAAAGCAAGGCCCACATCGCTGCAATGTCAAATCGTCAACGCCAACAGCCACTGCACCCTTAAAAAAGGGCTTAAGCGCTCTATCTTCTGCGTCCAGCCCACCCCACTGTTCTGCTTGCGCGCAGAGAATGCTCCTTATTCTGTCTTGACTATGTGGCAGGTTGCCCACGATAATGTCTGCAATCGATCTTTTCATTTGAGAGGCAATGAGCAAATCATGACCATCGAGCGCAGATCTTTTTTCGTGAACCCAGAACCGATCACGGTTCTAGGGATCAAGACCCATCAAAAACAGATTTTTCACATCTATACAGGGAAAAACGATAAACAACTCAATTTTGAACCAGTAGCAGCAAAAGTAGGGGGGTGTGCTCTAGGTACAATTTTTAAAAAGTCAGACAAACGCTGGTTAGGAAAGGTGGGGGATCCAACTGGTCTTTTACGCAGCTCTGTTCTTTCTACTGGGAGGAGGAGCCGCACAAGAAAAGATATCGATTTGGGAACAATCCAAGAAAAACTTGCCTATGATCTATACAAAGAGCTGGGAAGGGGACTCTTTCTTGTTCCCAAAACGCGCTTGTCAGAGCAACGGGTTATGGATCACTTCAATACCACGCATTTTCTTGCAATTGAATGGGTCAAGTTGGGGATTGAGAATACTTTAAGAATCATGTGCCGTTTCGTAGAGGGTTACCAAGACTTTGAAAAGGCACAAACTCTCGATAGAGGAGAGACGGTTTCCTTCATAGACTATATCAAACGTCACCACCGTCCCCCTGAAGCCATCCTTAGCCCTGACAGGAATTTAGTTCCTTTGAAAGGATTGATGAGCCTCCTTGCTGTTGGCAGATCTCTTGCCGACACAGACGTTTTAGGAGGCGGTGGTGGAAATGCTGGTTTCATTTGGATCAAGAATGCTGCCGGAATTCAAGCAGCGCAGGCAGTTAAAATAGATCCAGGAGAGTCTTTTAAGTTTACCCGAGGTCCCATGGAAAAAATCTCCATCAATTGGGTCATCAATACCAAAGAGCTCCTCGGTCATCCTGACGCTCACTTATCTGATCTGCGCGATCTTCAAACATCTAATAACAATAGAGAAACAGTGATTCAGTGGAATGCTTTAACACCTTCTCAGAAAGAAGAGTTTCTCACCACGCTCTTTAACTCCAGTCGCTACCTAGCATCAAAAGAGGTACTCCATTTTCTCTTTTATCGCGAAGGGACATTCAACCGCGGTGGAACAGAATTCCTTCCTGAAGTCATTGCCCATGACTTAGAAACGAACATGAAACAATGGATAAATCAGCAGCTAGAAATTTATGCTGCTGATTTAAAAAAATTTAAACAATCCAATCCAGACCAGCTCATTCGCGTCCACTACATCGACAAATGGGGAGAGCTCTCTCTGCCTATGACAGAGGAGACCTTCCCGATTCGAGAACTTTTCACACATCTGTGTATTGCTAAAGAAGAAAAAGTCGATCCAGACAAGGAAAATTCTTCGATGGGCAGTTGGCTCCCCCTTGGACCTAAAGTGAACTTCCTAAAACTAGAAGAGCTCTTTCATTCAGGTCAAAAAACTGAAAAGATCCTCCTCACAGGACAGGCTGGGACGGGTAAAAGCACGATCTGTCAGAAAATCGCTCATGATTGGGCATCGGGAAACCTGTGGAATGATCAGTTTGATGCTGTTTACTGGCTCCCTTTGAGACAATTAAACTCAAAAAAGCTGCCTGTAGATGATTTAAATCTATTCCTGGCAAGCGCTCTTTCAATGCTGATTTTTCAAGAGGATCTGATCCCTACCCAGACTTTAGATCTGATCAAAAACAATCGAGCAAAAAGCTTGATCCTACTCGATGGGTATGATGAAGCCTCTGCATCACTCAAAAAGGTCATCGCTAGACTAATCAAAGAAAAAGGACACAAGATCCTTTTAACTTCTCGTCCTGGAACAACTGATGATCTAAACCCTCATTTTACTCTCAGGGTTGAGAATATGGGATTCTCGGATGATCAGATTGAAGAATACGCGAAGCTATTTTTCTCGCTCGGCAAAGAGAAAAAGCATCCTTTGCCTTTTCTACAGCTGATTCGAAAAAATAAGAGTCTATTTGATCTAGCTCATATTCCCATCCAGCTCCAAATGCTCTGCTGTCTCTGGAAGCAAAAAAATGAAAAATTTGCCTCTAGCTTAACAGGTCTTTATAGGCAGATGGTCGATCAGCTGTTTCTTTGGACTAGCAGCAAATTCAAGCTCTCTAATCCACACGAAATTTTGTTACTACTCGGAAGAATTGCCCATTACAGTCTTTCTACGAGCCAGTTGATTCTCTCTAAGCGAGAGGTAGAAGAGAGCTTAAAAAGTACTTCCTATACAAGAAAGGATCTTGTCCCCACAGGTCTTCTCAAAGAGTTGGAGGAAGGTAATGGCTATGCTTTTCTCCACTTGAGCTTTCAGGAGTACTTGATTGCTTATGCTTTTGCAAACAAACCTTTGGAGCAACAAAGAGAGTTTATTTTGGCTCATAGAAATAACCCTCAGTATCATCAGACTTTGGCCTTTTTATGCGGGACTATCTTTCAACTTACCCCTCGGACAGTCTCCTCCTTTTTTGAAGCGCTTTATCAGCCTTCAACTGACTCCTCACCAAAAGAACATCTCAAACTTGGGTTTCAATGCCTAAATGAGACAAGCCATTTACACACTCTTCCAGCTTTTGACGCTTATCTAGCTAAAAATCTCACACACGCTTTAGAGAGCGATACTTCTTTTTATCTACAGATAGAGTCGCTTAAATATCTTTATCGTAAACATCCAGAGCTTCTTGAAAAGGAAGTTAACACACTTGGTTCAACCCCATTTATTTTGATATGTTACATGGGGAATTTAGATTTAGCAAAATGGCTTTGTGAAAAAGACCCCTCTTTGCTCAGAAAGTTTAGAAAAGATCGCTGGACCCCGCTTCATGCAGCTGCTGAAGGATGTCATGTGGAGATGGCAGAGTGGCTCTGCGAAAACAACCCTTCTTTGCTCTGGAACTTCAAGAGCGATGGCTTGACCCCGCTTCATACTGCTGCTCAAGGTGGTCATGTGAAAATGGCGGAGTGGCTCTGCAAAAAAGACCCTTCTTTGCTTGGAAAATTCATGAACGATGGCCAGACTCCGTTTCATTCAGCAGCCGATGCTGGTCATGTGGAGATGGCAGAGTGGCTCTGCAAAAAAGACCCCTCTCTGATCGGAAAGTTTACAAATGATGGCTGGACTCCTCTTCATTCAGCAGCCGATGCTGGTCATGTGAAAATGGTGGAGTGGCTCTGCGAAAAAGACCTCTCTTTGCTCGGAAAGTTTAGAAAAGATGGCACAACTCCACTCCACAGAGCTGCTATGAATGGTCACGTGGAGATGGCGAAATGGCTTTGCGAAAAAGATCCCTCTCTGCTCGGAAAATTCATGAACGATGGCCAGACTCCGCTTCATTCAGCTGCTGAAAATGGTCAGGTGGAGATGGCGAAGTGGCTCTGCGAAAAAGACCCCTCTTTGCTCGGAAAATTTAACAACAATGGCCAGACTCCGCTTCATTCAGCTGTTCTTCATGGTCATGTGAAGATGGCAGAGTGGCTCTGCAACAAAGATCCCTCTTTGCTCGGAAAATTCATGAACAATGGCTTGACTCCACTCCATGCAGCTGTTCTTCATGGTCATGTGAAGATGGCGGAATGGCTCTGCAAAAAAGACCCCTCTTTGCTCGGAAAGTTTACAGACGATGGCACAACCCCGCTTCATTTAGCCGTTGAAAATGGTCACGTGGAGATGGCGAAATGGCTCTACAAAAAAGACCCTTCTTTACTCGGACAGTTTGACAGTGGTGGCAGGCTTTCGCTTGATTCAGCTATTCGACGTGGTCATATAGAGATGGCGAAATGGCTCTGCGAAAAAGATCCCTCTTTGCTCGGGAAGCTTTCAACATGGTCTGGCACTCCACTCCACACAGCTGTTGAGCATGGTCATGTGGAGCTGGCGAAATGGTTCTGTGAAAAAGACCTCTCTTTGCTCGGGAAGCTTTCATGGTTTGACACCCCGCTCCACACAGCTGTTGAGCATGGTCATGTAGAGATCGCGAAATGGTTCTGTGAAAAAGACCCCTCTTTGCTCGGAAAGTTTAGACATGATGGCAGAACTCTGCTTCATTCAGCCGTTGAAAATGGTCACGTGGAGATGGCGAAATGGCTCTGTGAAAAAGACCCTTCTTTGCTCGGAAAATTCATGAACAATGGCTTAACTCCGCTCCATAAAGCTGCTGAACATGGTCGTATAGAGATGGCGAAATGGCTTTGCGAAAAAGACCTCTCTTTGCTCGGAAAGTTTGCAGATGATGGTACAACCCCGCTTCATTCAGCCGTTGAAAATGGTCACGTGGAGATGGCGAAATGGCTCTGCGAAAAAGATCCCTCTTTACTCGGGAAGCTTTCAATATGGTTCGGCACTCCGCTCCACACAGCTGTTAAGCATGGTCATGTGGAGCTGGCGAAATGGTTCTGTGAAAAAGACCTCTCTTTGCTCGGGAAGTTTACAGACGATGGCTCAACTCCGCTTCATTCAGCTGCTGAAAATGGTCATGTGGAGATGGCGAAATGGCTCTGCGAAAAAGACCCCTCTTTGCTCGGGAAGTTTACAGACGATGGCACAACTCTGCTTCATGCAGCCGTTAAAAATGGTCACGTGGAGATGGCGAAATGGCTCTGCGAAAAAGACCCCTCTTTGCTCGGGAAGTTTACAGATGATGTCACAACTCCACTCCACAGAGCTGCTATGAATGGTCACGTGGAGATGGCGAAATGGCTTTGCGAAAAAGATCCCTCTCTGCTCGGAAAATTCATGAACGATGGCCAGACTCCGCTTCATT
>JABDDY010000002.1:0-29007 GCA_013287365.1 Chlamydiota bacterium | reverse complement strand
TATGAATGGTCACGTGGAGATGGCGAAATGGCTTTGCGAAAAAGATCCCTCTCTGCTCGGAAAATTCATGAACGATGGCCAGACTCCGCTTCATTTAGCTGCTGAAAATGGTCAGGTGGAGATGGCGAAGTGGCTCTGCGAAAAAGACCCCTCTTTGCTCGGAAAGTTTACAGACGATGGCTGGACCCCGCTTCACTCAGCTGCTCGAGGTGGTCATGTGGAGATGGCGAAATGGCTTTGCGAAAAAGACCTCTCTTTGCTAGGAAAGTTTCCAGACGATGTCACAACTCTGCTTCATGCAGCCGTTAAAAATGGTCATGTGGAGATCGCGAAATGGTTCTGTGAAAAAGACCCCTCTTTGCTCGGAAAGTTTACAGACGATGGCACAACTCTGCTTCATGCAGCCGTTAAAAATGGTCATGTGGAGATCGCGAAATGGTTCTGTGAAAAAGACCCCTCTTTGCTCGGAAAATTCATGAACAATGGCTTAACTCCGCTCCATAAAGCTGCTGAACATGGTCGTATAGAGATGGCGAAATGGCTCTGCGAAAAAAACCCTTCTTTGCTCGGAAAATTCATGAACAATGGCTTAACTCCGCTCCATAAAGCTGCTGAAAATGGTCGTATAGAGATGGCGAAATGGCTCTGCGAAAAAAACCCCTCTTTGCTCGGGAAGTTTAGAAACGATGGCTGGACTCCCCTCCATTCAGCTGCTCAAGCAGGTCATGTTGAGATGGCGAAATGGCTCTGCGAAAAAGACCCCTCTTTGCTCGGGAAGTTTATAAACGATAACTTGGTGACCCCGTTTCATGTAGCTGCTGCAGGTGGTCATGTGGAGATGGCGAAATGGCTCTGCGAAAAAGACCCCTCTTTGCTCGGGAAGTTTATAAACGATAACTTGGTGACCCCGTTTCATGTAGCTGCTGCAGGTGGTCATGTGGAGATGGCTGAGTGGCTTTATAAAAAAGACCCTTCTTTGCTCGGAAAATTTACGAGCGATGGCTTAACTCCGCTTCATGCCGCTGCTGAAAATGGTCATGTAAAGATGGCAGAGTGGCTCTGCGAAAAAGAGCCCTCTTTGATCGGGAAGTTTATAAGCGATGGCTCTACTTCTTTTCATGTAGCTACTTTTAGTGGTTGTATCGAGATGGCTGAGTGGCTTTATAAAAAAGACCCCTCTTTGCTCGGAAAGTTTAGACATGATGGCTTGACGCCACTTCACTCAGCTGCTTTTGGTGGTCATGTGAAGATGGCAAAATGGCTCTGCAAAAAAGATCCCTCTTTACTTGAAAAATTTACAAAGGATGGTTTGACTCCGCTTCATTCAGCTGCTTTTGGTGGTCATGTGAAGATGGCAGAATGGCTCTGCAAAAAAGACCCCTCTCTGTTCGAGAAGTGTAATAGTGATGGCCTGACGCTGCTTCATGCAGCTGCGGGACAGGGTCATGTGGAGATGACCGAGTGGCTCTGTAAAAAAGATCCCTCTTTGATCGGAAAGTTTAAAAGCAATGGCTCGACCCCGCTTCATTCAGCTGCTGAAAATGGTCATGTGGAGATGACCGACTGGCTCTGTGGAAAAGACCCCTCTTTGCTCGGAAAGCTTAACAACGATGGCTTGACGCCACTTCACTCAGCTGCTTTTGGTGGTCATGTGAAGATGGCAGAATGGCTCTGTAAAAAAGACCCCTCTTTACTTGGAAAGTTTAAACATGATGGCGAAACTCCGCTCCACACAGCTGCTGAAAATGGTCATGTGGAGATGGCGAAATGGCTCTGTGAAAAAGACCTTTCTCTGATCGGAAAGTTTAAAACCGATGGCTGGACTCCGCTTCATGCAGCTGCTCAGAGGGGTCGTCTAGCAATGTCAAAGTGGCTTTGCTCTCAAGACTCTCAACAACCTATTGCCAAATGGTGTGGAAAAACTCCATACCACACAGCGATAGAAAATAATCAACTCGAAGTTGCCAACTGGCTTAAGGAAACATTTTCCTAAAGGATGTAATACCTCTAGTTTCTTGCCCACTTTCTCAAGTATAACTGATGAAGCGGTACCCATGTTTGAGACAAAAGCATTCTAAGCTCTACAGCAACCCTCGACAATATGGTCATATGATTTGAAGCACCGATTCGCCAGATACTGGTCTACCTGCCGCACTTGTTCTGTCGGATTTATACTCAAAAAACTTCGAAAAAGCGCTAGCTATATTTCTGACTGAGTCTGCCAAGAGCGAGCGCCGCTAAGGCAAGGCCCACATCGCGAAGTGCAATGTCAAAATACATTCCCGTGAGTAAAAGGTTACCCACAATCGCGAGAAGCCAGACAAAGACAATGTAGGCAAAGACCTTCGGTTTAAAGATCATCCCGACCCCCGCCGTAATCTCAATGACACCGACAACCATCATGAAGAGACGTGCGCGACCATGAACTGCTTGAAGAGCAAGGGGGGAGAGATAGGCCACCCAGTTGGTGAGGAAATAAAAAAATTTGTCAAATCCCGCAACAATCGGTGCCACGACAAAAGCAACTTGTAAAAGACGAAAAGCTTGGTAGCCCTGATCTCCTGGGTATTTGGACATAATGGTTCCTGGGGTAGAAAGGTTGTCTATTTTTTATTAACAACTTAAGAGAAAAACAACAAGGAGGAACAGCAAGATTCTAGTGCCCAACCACGAAAGTCTTTGCTATTTCGGCTGCGTCAAAGCCCAAATGGTAAAGACTTTCGTGGTTGGACACTAAGAACAAGAGGCGAAATTGAAGAGAGCCCGCCCTATGCTGGACTTTAGCCATTTGAGGACGATGATTTCTCTCTTAGAGGGCCAAGTTTTTTAGCCATTTCCAAAAGGTAGGCTTGAGAATTGCCACCTTTTGGAAATGGCTAAAGTCCAGCTATGCAGAGCGGGATATTGATCGACAGAACGTTGTGCCTACGTAAGAGTAACTTCCAACCTTTTTGGCTGGACCGTAATTTGGACAGAATCTGTTGTTGCATAAGCTCGCACAGGCATTAACTCAACGTTCGTTTCCTTATCTACTAATACAAGGTCACAGGGTTTAAATTTTACATTAGGAAAATGGCTCTTCGCAATAGCTGAAAACCGATCGACCACGTTTTGATCAATGTAATGAGCCTTTCCATTTAAATCAGAAAAGAAATATTTTTCATTTCTTGTTTTATAAGACCAAGAATAGTTTACCAAATGATCTCGTAACGCTTTATCAATCATCAGTGGTGTAGCTGGCAGGTCACTATGATTGTGAAAGTCCAGACCCTGCCCTCGATTTAAATGGATTGTTAAGCTTTGAGTTTGAGCAAAAATAGCATAGGCCATCTGGGCCAATTCTTCACATCTTTGATCCGATGAGGAAACGGGACTATTTTCAACTGCAACCGCTTGCCCAGAGGGAGGAGCTACACTCACAGGAGGTGCTACAGAAGCTATAGAAGTATTGGCAAGGGGGGACTGATGAGCAGGCATCTGAGAGAGCCCCGCTCGCGTCTCTTCTGGGATCTTTTGCCAGGCCGCTTTTAGATCGTTCATCGCTTGCTCTGACTCTATAGCCAGCGCCCGCAGCTTTTCTATTCTAGCGGGATCCGTGAGACTCACCACTCTAGTGATTTGCTCGGAAATCTGCTTCTCTTTAGCAGCAGCAGTAGTAGCTAGTTGGACTGAAGGTATTGGGCCCCCTTTGTAGCGAGAAACATCAATCTTTCCCATTTCCTCTTTAAATGTTTTCGCGGACAGCTGGAGAGAGTCTTTTAGTCCATTCAGTCTTGCTACAATTGCCCTTTCTTCACGATCTACCGCTAATCCAGCTAATTGAGCTTGATATTCCTCCTGCGTTTGAGCTGTCGGAGTAGCCGGCTGCTGCTGGACTTGGGGTTGGGATGCATTTGTAGAGGAATGGGGTTGTGCTGAGGTTTGCGTACCACAGCAGTTCTTGAGCCATTGCCAAATCGAGCTTAAAACCCCCGCGATTTTCTCCCAGAGGCTCGAAAAGCAGCCCTGTGACTGGGTTGCGCTTGAAGGGTCGATAGACGACTGACTATTTTGTGAGTAACAAATAGTTGAGGGTTTTGCAAAAAATATTTGACTAGATTCTTGAGTTTTTGAAAGGTTGCTTACTGGTCCATTGACTGTAGCCATTTTAATCTCCTAGTAAAACATTAGATTTTATCAAAAAAATTGCTAAATTTGCAAGGAGAATCGAGAACTTGTAGGAGAAGATCAGAAGAGGTAAAATATTTTATTGCAACCGAGATAATGCGGAGTCCAGTATAATGGAAAAATTACCATCCTCAAATCACTAAAGCCCAGTACAAGGAGAAGCCAAATGAAATGGTTACTATGCGCTTGTTTACTCACAGCAACAACCGCTTTTGCCGCTCAAACCAAGGTGCTGGCACTCGCCGGCAGTAGCAGAGCTGATTCTTACAATAAGCAGCTTCTGCAAGAAGCGGTCACAATCGCAAGGCAAATGGGTGCTCAGGTGACGGTGATCGACCTTAAAGACTATCCCATGCCCTTTTATAACGCCGATCTTGAAACGAGCAAGGGCCTGCCAGAAAATGCCAAGCGCCTGCGCAAACTCATGATGCAAAGTGATGTGATCATCATCGCCTCTCCCGAGTACAATAGCTCCATCCCCGGAGAGCTCAAAAACGCCCTCGACTGGGCCTCGAGAGATGAGAAGGGACAATTTTCCAAAGAGGCTTTTCAAGACAAACGCTTTGCCATCATGAGCGCTTCTCCAGGCAAATTAGGTGGCGCTAGAGCTCTTGTCCATTTGCGCTCGGTCATTCAAGCTGCAGGAGGAACAGTCATTGAGCAACAGGTTTCAATTGGTTCTGCCCATGACTATTTTGGCAAAACAGCGCGACCTGAAAACCCTGAGTTAAAAAGCGAGATCGATGCGCTTTTGCATCCTCAGGCAGTTCCGAGTAAAACATGATTCTCATTCGGGTTTTCTTTCTCTGCCTGTTTTTTAGTAAGGCTCTAGCAGGTACAGCTGAAGAGCCTTCTCCCCACGTCATTGTCATTTTTGGTTCGACAGGAGACCTGACCTCCCGCAAGCTGCTTCCTGCGGTCTACAACTTGGCCATGGAGCAGCAGCTGGGAGAGAGGCTCTCCGTTGTGGGATTTGCACGCAGAGAGGGCTCTGACGACTCACTGCGTGAGCAAATGGTCCAAGCAGTCGACTCTTTTTCAAGAAATAAACCGATCGATCAGCCCTTTTGGGAAAAGTTTCAAACGCGCCTGTTTTACAACCAGGGCGAGTTTGAAAAGGATGAGGGGTATGAAAAACTGGGCAAGCTTCTTGCAAAACTAGACAAACAGTTAGGCGCGCAAAACCGTCGCATCTATTTCCTTGCCACACAACCGAGCTATTTTCCTACAATCATTGAAAAACTCCATGAGCACTCTTTGATCAATCCGGAGACAAAGGTGATGATCGAGAAGCCCTTTGGCTCGGATCTAAAGTCTGCGATTTCCTTGCAAAAAACTTTGAGCAAGTATCTAGAGGAGAGTCAGATCTACCGCGTTGACCACTATTTGGGAAAAATAGGGGTGCAAAATATTTCAACTCTGCGGTTTGACAATGCGCTTTTTGAGCCTGTCTGGAACCGCCACTTCATCGATCGGGTCGATATTACAATTTCTGAAGAGATCGGGATTGGGACACGTGCGCGCCTCTTTGAAGAGACGGGCCTTCTTCGCGATATTTTTCAAAACCATTTGCTGCAGCTGTTTGCCTTAGTCGCCATGGAGCCACCTGCCACAAGAGATGCCGCAAGCATGCATAAAGAGAAAGCCAAGGTGCTGCGCGCTACTCTTCCTTTTCCTCTCAAAGACCTTGGTCGTTCTATCATTTACGGACAATATGGACCGGGAAAGATCCAGGGAAAGGAAGTTGTGGGATACCTGCAGGAGAATGGAGTAGCTCCTACCTCCACTGTGGAGACTTTTGTCGCTGCTAAATTGCTGATCAATAATGAGCGCTGGAGGGCAGTGCCCTTCTACCTCCGAGCGGGAAAGAGACTCTCTCACTCCTTCGCAGAGATTGCCATGCGATTCAAAAAGGGAGAGGTACTTTTCATCCGTATCCAACCGCAGACAGCTCTTGATCTCCAAATACTCTCGCAGGTTCCCAGTATCGAAGCGAAGGTACAGCCGGCTCTTTTTGGCTATAATCTGAACCAGTTTTTCCATGCAGCCTCACCAGAGGCTTATGAGAAACTTTTTTACGAGTGCATGCGCGGGGACCAAAGCCTTTTTGTCACAGAAGAGGAGGAGCTCGCCACCTGGCGGCTGCTCACCCCTGTACTTGAGTACTGGAAGGCCCACCCGGAAGAAAAACCTCTACCCTATGAAGCGGGAACAGACGGTCCACTTCTCAAATGATGCTTTTTTGTTTCTAGAAAAATCTTAAATCGCATAAGGTCACTTTCGATGAGAGATCACTCTCTTTAGGGTCGCTTGCTATGCAAAAATCGTGGGGTTTTCGTCATCTTTTTTTCCCGTTTTTGTGGGCGGGTACTTTCCTCTCGGCTGAAGATACTGGCCTAGAAGCGATTGCTGATCTCGAAGACGTTGCCCAAAATCAAGACATTGTCGCCGCAGATCCCGCTTTTGCTCTTTTTACATCTGCAGAGAGCAGCGACACCTACACGATCAAATTCAATAACATCGCCATTAAAGAATACATCCACTTCATCAGCAAGATCTCGGGAATCAGCTTCATCTATGATGAAAAAGAGCTCGATTTTTCTGTCACGATCCAGTCAGAAGAGCCTCTCACCCTGAAGAGCATCCTATCGGCTCTTGTCCAGACCCTCCGCATCAATGGCCTGAACCTATTGGAACAAGAGAATAATATCTTGATCACGCGCAGTAACGCTGTCTCCCAAGTAGCGCCACTGCGCCTTGATGGAAAGAAGGTCAAAGGCAGGCCACCTGCTCTTGTCACCCGTTTTTTCCGCATTAAAAATGCGAGCTTAAACTCGGTGATGACTGTCATTAAACCGATGATGTCGGAAAAGGCGCTTTTAGAAAGCGTGCCAGAGTCACGACTTCTCATCATCACAGATACAATCAGCAACGTCGAGCAGCTTGGCACGCTCATTGATGGACTTGATTCTTCAGAGTCGCCTCTAGAGACCGAAATCTATAAAGCCAAACACATGCCTCCCCCCACCTTGATTGACCTGACACGGCAAATTGTTTCTCCTTTTGCTGAAGATCGCCCTCTCATTTTTGTTCCGCAGCAAGACAGTAGCTCGATCTTTATTGTCTCCACCCCCGCCCTGATCCAGCGGGTTGTTGAAACCATGGAGGATTTGGATACCTCTCCAAAATCTTTTTCCGCTAGCCAGCTCACACGCGACCAGATTTTTCTCTATAAGATCCAGAATAAATCTCACACCGAGCTTGTCACGGCACTGAAAAATATCAGCCGGGAGTTGCAAAGCTCAGGAGCTCACTCAATACGGCTCATCGATGCTCTAGAAAATGTCAAATGGGTGCGAAGTGGCAATGCCCTGCTTTTCATCACAGATACTGAGACGCAGGGTAAGGTACAAGAGTTACTCAAAACTCTTGATTCGACAGCCGGAGCGCAAAATTTCTATCTCTACAAAATCGCGCAATCAGGAGAGTCGCAGATCCGCTCCTCTTTAAGTGCACTGATCAAAAGCTTAAAGAAACAGGGCTCTGACCCAGAACTTGTCAATGCAATCGAGACAATGCGCTATATCGAGGAAACCCATTCTCTCATTTTTACAGGAAGCGATGAGGCACTCCAAAAACTGACCGCTCTTCTTCCTACCTTTGACACCGCTTTATCGGAATTTTCCCCAAGTAGCCACTACTGGCTCTACACGCCGCAATACCTCAGTGGCAAGGAGCTGGAAAAAGCCCTTGAGGCAATGGAAGAAAATCTCTCTTCTTCAGGGCTCTCCGATCAGTCCCTACTCCATGCGATTGGCTCGATGAAATGGGTCCCCTCTACCAACACCCTTCTTTTCACAGGCGATCCTCCCTCTTTGACGCGTATTGAATCGATCATCAAACTGATCGATATTCCATCAGGGGCATCAACTAAGATCTTCATCTACCAGCCCAAAAACATCTCCAACACGCAGATTGAAGATGCCCTCGATGAACTGGCCGATAAACTGGATCATCACAATCTCTCCGATCGCAACCTAGCAAGTGCCATTGACCATATGACTTGGATCTCCGAGAGCCAGTCTTTCCTCTTCAAATCAGATCCCGCCACCATTGAAAAAATCCAAGGGTTTTTAAAGGATCTCGACAACCCTCAGGAAGCAGAATCCATTGCGCCAACCTACTACCTCTACAACCTGAAATATGCGCGTGGAGAAGATGTGATCGCCCACCTCGAGACCATTGCGAAAAATCTGCCGGGGAAAGACCATGCCCAGCAAGCAGTTGTCTCTGCCATCGACAAGCTCTCTTATCTCAAGCAGACAAATTCTCTGCTCATCACAGGTTCGCAAAAAGCGGTCGAGGATGTGAAGACCTTGATTGCCCAGTTCGATGATCCAGCAGCCATCCCATCATCTCTTGAGAAGACCTCGTTTTTCATCTACAAGCCCCAGCATGTCGATCCAGAGGAGCTAAAAGCTGCTTTAGAAGAGACAGCTTCCGACTTAAAACAGGCAGGGCTTGTTGATCCTGTGCTCCTTAGTTCCATCGAAACGATGCGGATTGTAGAGGCAACTGGCAATCTTGTCTTTACAGGATCGAAAGAGTCTCTGGATAAAACCAAGGAGATTCTCTCCTTTGTCGATAGTCCCACCACCGGTAAGGGAGAGTTGCTCAAAGGAGAAACCTTCTTTATCTATCACCCTCAAAATGTTCCTCTCCATGAGCTACACTCCCTACTTCTTCAACTGGTTACAGAACTTGACAAGGAAACCCCAAATAAAAACCACGATCTTTTGAAAATAGTAAAGAGCGCAAAAGAAATCAAAGAAACCAATTCTCTTGTCTTCACAGGTCATTCCGCCACTCTGCAGAAAATTTCTGAAATCCTCGCCCAGCTCGATGCTAGAGCCGGTGAAGAGGGAGAATCGAACGAAAACTATGCGATCTACCACCCACAGTATGTCAGCGGCCCTGAGCTGATCACAATGATGGACGAGTTCGAGCAAAACCTCACTCTTTCAGGGGTGCGCGATACGGGTCTCTTTCACACCATTGAGCATCTCAAATACATCGACAAGGTAGGATATATCCTTGTTTCGGGAGATACCCTCTCGATCAATAAGGCACAGGAGCTGCTCAAGAAATTTGACGTCCCAGGACTTGGCACAGGAGTGACCACCCTCTCTCAAATGGAGACAAGCTTCCTGATCTACAAGCTGCAGTACCATTCGGGCGCAGAATTGCAAACAAACCTCAAGCAGATCGGACAGGATCTGATGAACTCTGATCCCAATATCAACAAGAATCTCATCCATGCGATCAATTCAATCCAATGGATCAAAAACACCAACTCTCTACTGGCCACTGGAACGCCTGATGTGCTCGTCAGACTGCGCGAGCTGATCCAAGGGGTTGATTCGCCACTCAGACAGGTCTTTATCGAAGTGCTCATCATTGAAACAAGCCTTGCCAACAACCAGCAGTTTGGCCTGCAGTGGGGGGGCAAGGTGCAGTACCTCACTCGCTTTGCAGGAGGCCTTGGCAACTTCCCCTCTCCGAACCCGGTCACCCAAGGTGGTGCGAACCAGACACTTGCCTCTCCCCTCTCCTCCATAAACGCTACCACTACCCCTACAGCCTCAATGATTCCTGTTCCCAATAGCAGCGCAGGAGGCTTTGACCTTGGAGTGATTGGAGACATCATCCTCCATAAAGGCCAGACCTTTATTTCCCTTGGCTCGCTCGTCAATGCCCTGCAGCAAGACAATGACTCAGTTGTCGTGATGAACCCTAAAATCATCGCGCAAGATGGCCAGCTCTCGACCATCTTTGTCGGCCAAAACATCCCCTTTGCAGGCTCTGTCGTCAGCACGCTTGCAGGCACAGGGCAGCAAACTGCCTCCAACATCGAGTATCGCGACGTCGGCATCAACTTGACCATCACCCCCTACCTTGGGACCAATAGCATCATCACCATCGACATCACCAATGACATTTCCGCTCAAGTAGAAAACACCACAAGCGGGGTCAACGGCATCCAGGGGCTGCAGACAAGCCACACCAGCCTCTCGGCACGGGTGCATGTTCCCAACAACCACTTTGTGGCGCTAAGTGGTGTCCTACAAGATGAAAAGACCCACTTCAAATCAAGCATCCCCTGCCTGGGCGGGCTTCCTGTCCTCGGCGCTTTCTTCAGTGAAAATGACCGCTTCAACAGCAAACAAAACGTGATCTTCTTCATCCGTCCTTCGATCATCGATTCTGTAGAGGACTTTGAAAAGATCACATGCAATCAAGAACTACTCTACAAAGAACAGGCCGTTAAACAAATTGTAAAAGAAGAAATTGACGACGGCATCGACTGGGTAAACCGAGACGAATAGAGTTTTTCCATAGAGGAAGTATCTGCAAACAGCAAAAATGGCGATTTGCGGATAGATTTTTAGGAGCAAAAATCCATCCGCAAATCGCCATTTTTGCTGTTTGCAGATACTTGTCCTATGGGAAAGGGATCTTGCGAATCGGTTTTTTCTGCTTTTTGCACTCAAGCAACTGAAAAAATCTTCCCTGGATCTACGCAGATAACGCGAAAGGCAAAATATTTTTTAATCCTCTGCAATCTGCTTTTTTCTAAAAGCTTCTCTCTGTACACTTAAGGCATGCACTTTTTTCCTAGAGTCTTGGCTCTGCTCTTCCTCCTCCTCACAGCCAGCTGCTCGCGCAGCTGCGAGAATCTGCAGCCGCAAATCTGCTACAGCATCCAGGACCGTTACCTCAAACAGCTCCCCCCCCCCTTTCCTCCGCTTTCAGAGGAGGAAAAAAGGGCAGCCTGGGGACGCGAGTATGCCATTGGCCAGCACTTTGCACGCGACTTAGATTTATATAGAGCCATCACTGCATTTAAACGGGCCTCTTTCTTGCTCCCCAAAGAGGCAGACAAGCGACAGAGCGAAATCGACTATGAAATTTTGCTCTGCTATTACCTAGGTAGACGCTATGAGGAGGCAGAGGCCACTTTTCGGCAAAGTGGGCTCTCGCAGGTGGGCCCCGATTTTCCCGCCTACCGCGATCTGCTCACGATTCTTTATGAGGTCTATGGCAAATTGGGTCTTCCCGAGCAAGCCGCTCAGATTCTCGAGCTGCAGAAACAGCACGATCCCACCATTTATGAAGGACTTGTCCTCTCCTCTGCTTTAGAAAAGGCAGATCTTTCTGCCCTGCGGTGTTGGAATGGGGAGTCTGCCTATAGCCCTTCTCTCCAGCAGATGCTCCACTGCTACGATGCGAGCAAAAAATCCCCTGCTCTTGCCCAGTGGCTAAACGGCATTATCCCGGGCACGGGCTACCTCTATTTGGGGCAAAGACAAACCGCTATGACCGCTTTTCTTGTGAATGGCCTTTTCATTGCCGCTTCGGTCCAATTTTTTAGACATGGCTACACAGCCGCCGGGATCATCACGGCCAGTTTTGAAGCAGGCTGGTACTTTGGGGGGATTGCAGGAGCTAGAATCGAGACCACGCGCTATAACGAGCGGATGTATGAGCGGTGCGCCACCCCCTTCATGAACCAGCGCGGGCTTTTTCCCGTCTTTATGTTGCAGTATAGTTTTTAAATGGTCAGTTTTTTAGTCGCATTTTGTTTGCTTGGAGAGATTGGCTATGTGGAGCCCTGGGGCAAGGATGCGCATATCTCGGGAGCAATTGCCCAAGAAGAAACGAGGCCTACGCTCTCTCTTTTTGCCAAAGTGGCGGAGCAGTGCATTCTCTTTCATCATAGAGTGCTCACCCATATCGATGGGCCGCGCAGCCACTTCAGGCCCAGCTCCTCCACCTATATGCTGGAGGCCATTTATGCCCACGGATTTTTCATGGGATACATCCTAGGCTGTGACCGGCTGCTGCGTGAAAATAGCGATCCCTGGCACTACCGCACAAAGCTCGTGGATGGGCAGCTCTATAAGTGGGACCCGCCGCCTCGCTCTGATACGCGTAGAAACCTGAAAAGTTGAGGTTTAAATTGATTGAGCCTCTTTCTTTTAAGAAATGATACATGAATCGTTTTTACAGCTTTCAGGAAAATCTATCCTGAGCCAATTCGCAACTTCAGTTTGACCAGATTTCATGGCTGTCAGATAGGGGGACTCAACATACCATTTACCTAGACATAGCTCAGGACTTTTAGAACACAGCCATTGAACCATCTTCATATGACCTTTTGCAGCAGCTCCATGAAGCGGGGTATAGCCATCTTTTCTAACTTTCCCAATCAGAGTAGGATCTTTTTTGCAGAGCCCCTCCGCCATCTCCACATGACCACTATAAGCAGCTGCATGAAGCGGAGTGTCGCCAGAATCTGTAAACTTTCCGAGCAAAGAGGCGTCTTTGTCACAGAGCCACTCCACTATCTCCACATGACCACCCTGGGCAGCTACATGAAGAGGGGTGTAGCCATAATCTGTAAACTTCCCGAGCAAAGAGGCGTCTTTGTCACAGAGCCACTTCACCATCTCCACATGACCACCTTGGGCAGCTACATGAAGCGGCGTCCGGCTATTGCTCGTAAACTTTCCGAGCAAAGAGAAGTCTTTTTCCCAGAGCCACTGCGCCATTTCCAGATGACCAGCTTTGGCAGCTGAATGAAGAGGAGTGAAGCCATTCTTTGTAAACTTCCCGAGCAAAGAGGCGTCTTTGTCACAGAGCCACTCCGCTATCTCCACATGACCACCTTGGGCAGCTACATGAAGAGGGGTGTAGCCATAATCTGTAAACTTCCCGAGCAAAGAGGCGTCTTTGTCACAGAGCCACTTCACCATCTCCACATGACCACCTTGGGCAGCTACATGAAGCGGCGTCTGGCTATTGCTCGTAAACTTTCCAAGCAAAGAGAGACCTTTTTCGCAGAGCGATTTTGCTAAATCTAAATTTCCCAGGTAACAGATCAAAAAGAATGGGGTTGGGCCAAATTCATCAACTTCCTTTTCAAGAAGCTCTGGACGTTTTGCGTATAGATATTTAAGAGCCTCTGTTTGTTGATAAAAAGAACTATTCCGTTCGGGGATAAGCGAGAGATTTTTATCTAAATAAGCGTCAAAAGCTGGAAGCGTGTGTAAACCGCTCGTCTCATTTAGACATTGAAATCCAAGCCTGAGACTTTCTTCTGATGAAGAGTAGGAGTAGCCAGTCCAAGGTTCATAAAGAGCTTCAAAAAAAGAGGGAATCGCTTGAGGGGTGTTTTGAAAGATGACCCCACACAAAAAGGCTAAAGCCTGACGATATTGAGGGTTATCTCTATGAGTCAAAATAAACCCCCTTTGCTTCTCCGAAGATCTGTTTGCAAAAGCATAAGCAATCAAGTACTCCTGAAAGCTTAAATGGAGAAAAGCATAACTCTTGCCCTCCTCCAACTCCTTGAGCAAACCTGTTGTCAAAAGATCCTCTTTTGTATAGGTAGTGTTCTTTAACCACTCCTCTATCTCTTGCTTGGAAAGAATCAACTGGTTTGTAGAAAGACTATAATGGGCAATTCCTCCGAGCAGTTGCAAAATTTCCTGTGGATTGGAGAGTTTGAATTTTCTGCCATTCCAAAGAAGGAGCCGATCGACCATCTGTCTATAAAGGTCTGTTAAATTAGAGGCAAACCCTTCGCTCTTTTGTTTCCAGAGAGCGCAGAGCATTTGGAGCTGCAGTGGGATATGAGCTAGATCAAATAGACTCTTGTTTTTTCGAATCAGTTGCAGAAAGGGCAGGGGATGTTTGTTCTCTTTACCAAGAGAAAAAAATAGCTTGGCATATTCTTTAATGTGATCATTTGAGAATCCCATATTCTCAACCCTGAGAGTGAAATCAGGATTTAGATCATCCGTCGTTCCAGGACGAGAGGTTAAAAGGATCTTGTACCCTTTTTCTTGGATCAGTCCAGCGATGACCTTTTTGAGTGATGCAGAGGCTTCATCATATCCATCGAGTAGGATCAAGCTTTTTGATCGATTGCTTTTGATCAGCGCTAAAGCCTGAACAGGAGTTAGCTCCTCTTGAAAAATCAGTGCTGAAAGAGCACTTGCCAGGAATAGCTCTAAATTGTCTACAGTCAACTCTTTAGCGTTTAACTCTCTCAAAGGGAGCCAGTAAACAGCATCAAACTGATCGTTCCAGAGTCTTCCCGAGGCCCAATCATGGGCGATTTTTTGGCAGATCGTGCTTTTGCCAGTTCCCGCTTGCCCTATGAGGAGGATTTTCTCAGTAATTTGATTGGGATGAAAGAGCTCTTCTAGTTTTAAGAAGCACATTTTAGGTCCAAGGGAGAGCCAACTGCCCATCGAAGACTTTTCCTTGCCTGGATCGACTTTTTCTTCCTTGGCAATACGCAGATGTGTAAAGAGCTCTCGAATTGGAAAGGTTTCCTCTGTCATAGGCAAGGAGAGCTCTCCCCATTTGTCGATGTAGTGAACTCGGATGAGCTGGTCGGGATGGGACTGCTTAAACTCCTTAAGATCACTTCGATAAATCTCGAGCTGCTGATTTATCCATTGTTTCATGTTCATTTCTAAGTGACTGGCAATTGCTTCAGGAAGAAATTCTGTTCCACCGCGGTTGAAGCTCCCTTCGCGGTAAAAAAGAAAATGGAGTATCTCTTTTGATGCTAGGTAGCGACTGGAGTTAAAGAGCGTGGTGAGAAATTCTTCTTTCTGAGAAGGTGTTAGAGCATTCCACTGGATGACTGTCTCTCTATTGAGATTAGCTGTTTGTAGATCGCGCAGATCAGATAAATGAGCGTCAGGATGACCGAGGAGCTCTTTGGTATTGACGACCCAATTGATGGAGATTTTTTCCATTGGATTTCGAGTAAATCTAAAAGACTCTCCTGGATCTATTTTAACCGCCTGCGCTGCTTGAATTCCGGCAGCATTCTTGATCCAAATGAAACCAGCGTTCCCACCACCACCTCCTAAAACGTCTGTGTCGGCAAGACATCTACCAACGGCAAGGAGACTCATCAATCCTTTCAAAGGAACTAAATCCCCATCAGGGCTAAGGATGGCTTCAGGGGGCCGGTGATGGCGTTTGATATAGTCTGTGAAGGAAACCGTCTCTCCTCTATCGAGAGTTTGCGCCTTCTCAAAGTCTTGGTAACCCTCTACGAAACGGCACATGATTCTTAAGGTGTCCCGAATCCCCAAGCTGACCCATTCAGTTGCAAGATAGTGTGTAGTATTGAAGCGATCCATAACTCGTTGCTCAGATAAGTGAGTTTTAGGGACAAGAAAAAGTCCCCTTCCCAGCTCTTTGTATAGATCATAGGCAAGCTTTTCTTGGATCGTGCCCAAATCGATATCTTTTCTTGTGCGGCTCCGAGTCGAAAGAGCAGAGCTGCGTAAAAGACCAGTTGGGTCCCCCACCTTTCCCAACCAGAGTTTGTCTGACTTTTTAAAGATTGTTCCAAGAGCAGTTCCTCCTGTCTTTTTTGCTGCAGGTTCAAAATCAAGTGGTTTGTCGTTTTTCCCTGTATAGATACAAAAAATCTGTCTTTGGTGGGTCTTGATCCCTAGAACCGTGATCGGTTCTGGGTTCACGAAAAAAGGTCTCCGCTCGACGGTCATGATTTGCTCATTGCCTCCCAAATGAAAAGATCAATTGCAGATAGTATCACAATCCACAGAACGTAAAGTCAAGACAAAATGCAGCGTTTTTTTTATTGTTTTAATTTCTTTTGGAGGGCATATTGTCGACCATTAAGAGGCGACGATGAAGAACTTGGGATTTTTACCCTTCGTCCAAATCACTTCCCCGGGGCAAAATAGTCCTGTTTTCGAGGACGAGGAAGACTTTATCTCTTGGGCCAAAGAACATTTGCCTACGGCGTCTTGCAAAGCCTCTTTAGACTCGGATTCTGTTTCCCTATCTGTGTGCTCGTATTCAAAGGCTTCCCACAGGCTTGAAATTTTCTTGCTCGATCTTGTCAGAATTTGGTTTCTGACCGACCTGACACAACTTCGATCTTTCGAATCTACACCCTTCGTGTTAGATAAGCATCCTGATCAAAGCTTCTTATTTGTTAAATTCCAACTGGTTATAAAAAGAAAAAATGATGTTGAGAAAATCCAAAAGACCATTCCTCTTCTGCTTCAGCTGATAGAACTATTTCACAAGTGGCCGGAGGACTTTAGTCACTTCATGCAAGACTACCAACACTTCTTAAGCCTTGCGGAAGAAGAATTTCAAGCTCACCGCTCTCTACGTCACCAATTGCGTCTTCTTTTTCATCTGCATCTAATGCGTAAAAAGCTCTTGCACAAATATCCCCTTGCTCCGAGTGAACCACATGTAGAGATGCGCCTTTTGCCGACCTATCTGAAATACCCTTTTAGTCAAAAATTCGTCATTGGCGTTGCCGTGGCAATTAGCCTTCCCAACCCGTATGACCGATTAGAAGATCGCCATATTCTTTTGGCAGTTCAAAAATTGCTCCCCTGGTCTTGGGCTATTAGAGAATCTTTTTTGGTCTTTCAAAAACCTCACTCTTCTATCCGATTGCTTTATCTTGAAATAGAGAAAAATAACGGCTCCCATCTTTCATTCGCAGAAAGAGCTCTTCTCCAACAACAGCTGCAGTTAGAGCTTAACCACTGCGTCGAGACTTTGTATCCCTCAATTTTTGGAAATTGTGATGTTGAAGAAGTCATGCGTAATATCCGTTCATTGGGTCACGAACTAAAAACCGAGGAAGACTGCCCCCAAGTGATGATTTCTTTTGAAGGTGTTTCAGTAGCCACTTTGATTTTTCGGGTGATTGTCATACGTCTATTAAGCGATCAATCCAAACCTTTGTTTGCCTATTTTCAAGCATTAAACGACTCTTCTTTTGAGTATGTCTCTGAAAGGAGCTCTCAGATTGGACATATTGGTAAAAGAGCCAAAGAAGCAACGGTTTTGCGCCTGCACCTTTCTAAAGCCTCTTTTCTTTTTCGTTCTGATTCCTCTCTTAATCTCTATCGTGCGAGGCAACGTGTCCATTCTCTTGTCGTCAGAGCCTTAGGAGAAATCCGAGATTTCAATGGGGGAATTTTTTCTAAGCAATTAGAGCATTACTTTGAGTTTCAAAAATTATTCCAACAGCACGATCCAGAACTTCTCGAAGACTTTTTTCATGCTCTACATCCTCCAGAAATGCAGGTGATCCTCCCCATACCCTCGATCGCTACTCTTTTTGATCTCTTACTTCAAGTTCTTGCAGTTGAAGCTCCTAAGGAAGAAAACTATCTCTTGCGCTTTCAAGAGAAAGAGACGTTTCAATTTACAATTTTGCGACTCAAAGATGGTTCTTTTCAAGAGCGGTTAACCCGAGCTCTAACGGAAGCCGAGCTTTTTAAAGATATCAAGGCCTGGTGCGTCTTAAGTCGTTACGATGGATTGATTCTGGGCTATATCACACAATTTTCCCCTGAACAAAAATATGGTTTTAATGAGGTCTTGAATCGGACTCTTCAGGCCTGGTCTTTAGAGAGGAAACGTCTTCACGTTTTTCGCTTGGATATTCAAGATTTTCCAGTCTCTCTCGATCCACGATTAGGAGGAGACGATATCTCTGGAATTCTCCTCAAACTCCTTTTCGAGGGTTTGATGCGCAGAGACTCTAGAGGCAATATCACCTGTGCAATTGCTAGCGATGTAAAGATATCAGCCGATGGGAAACGTTATACCTTCCTACTGCGGAAGTGTTGCTGGAATAATGGAGATTTAATCACGGCGCATGATTTTTGCTATGCCTGGAAAAAAGTTTTATCTCCTGATTTCTCCACTCCCTTCTCTTATCTTTTTTATGCGATAAAAAATGCGGAGCTAGCCAAGAAGGGTCTCATCTCCTCAGATGAGATAGGGGTATTTGCCCCTGATGATCTTACAATCATTGTCGATCTTGAGTATCCATGTAGCTATTTTCTGGAACTCACAGCCAACCCTCTCTACTCCCCTGTCAACCATCGTCTAGATCTTTTGCATCCCAATTGGTCTCTTCAAACAGGACAAGATTATGTCTGTAACGGTCCTTTTTATTTAGAGACTACAAACTCGCGAGAAATCTATATTTTGCAGAAAAATCTTAAATATTGGGACGCATCTACCGTACAGCTCAATCGCATTCAGATTTCCAAAGCCACAGCCCATAAGGCATGGGAGATGTTTGAAAAGGGTGAAATCGATTGGCTAGGCCGCCCTTCTAGACCTTGGGCACCTTTTTTTTCTAATTCCTCTCAAAGATCGGTTGAAAAATTATCACCCTCTGCTGTCTTTTGGTGCTCCTGTAATGTCCAGCAATTCCCTCTACAATCTTCAAAACTGCGGCTGGCTTTAGCTTATGCCATCGACAGGCAAGCTATTGCTAATAAACTCCCCCATATCAGGGTCCCTGCATTCACTCCCCTACCTTTTGTCCACGCAGAGCAACAAGATAGCTTGGCTTGGAGTAGTGAAAGAGCTGTCTCTCTTTTTGAAGAAGCCCTGCAAGAACTGGGATTAACCCGAAAAACTTGGCCCTCTTTGAAACTGATTCACGCCAACAATGAAGTCAGGAAGGAGATTGCAACTGATATCGTCTGTCAGTGGAAAGAGGTATTAGGCATACAGATTCATACAGAAGCTCTTGAATTCCGGGATCTTTTTCATCAAATGACACAAGGGCATTACCAATTAGGGCTGATCATCTGGCGTGCTTTGGTCGATGATCCTCTTTACACACTGAATAGTCTGAAATCTGCAAGGGATGAAATTAATTTCCCAAAATGGGAATCTACTCACTATCAAGAGCTGATCGAGCGGGCTTGGCTAGAAACGGATAGGGAAAAGCGGCATCACCAACTGGCAGAGGCTGAAGCTTTTTTAATTCGGGAAATGCCAATCATTCCGCTGGTGCATGAAGTGGAGCTGTACATGAAAGCACCCGGCGTAGAGGGAGAGATCGTGTCAAAAACAGGCAACTTTGACTTTAAATATGTTAAGACAAAAAATTATTTTAACTGGACTTTAGCCATTTGAGGACGATGATTTCTCTTGTAGAGGGCCAAGTTTTCTAGCCATTTCCAAAAGGTAGGCTTGAGAATTGCCACCTTTTGGAAATGGCTAAAAAAAAATCGGCCCTCTACGAGAGAAAGGGCGTCCGACAAATGGCTAAAGTCCAGGTTACCTGAAAAAATCGATGATTTTTTCAATCTTTTGATCCTCTGCTGCGAGACAATACTTTAAATAAGTAGACGATGCAGCAGAGGATCAAAAGATTGGAAAAAGGGCGATTTTAGCAGGCAAATGAGATTATGCAAGAGGTCTATTATATCTCCAGCTGAAATTCGATTTCCAAACCATCGTGGGCCAAAGTGTGCCCACTTGGCAATTTAGCAGAGGTCTCCTCATGCTCAATCTCATGGGCAATATGGGTGAAAAAGACCCGCTTAGCCCCCACCTTTCTACCAAAGTCAATTGCCTCGTCAAGGGTGAAATGGACCTCGGACAAGGTGTAGCGCAAAGCGCTCAGCACCAAAATATCGACCCCTTTAAGCGCCTCTAGGACTTTCTCCTCATACTTTCGAATATCGGAGATATAGGCAAAGCTGCCCACGCGAAAACCGGTCACTTTCATCCCTGCCTGGTAATAGGTCAAATACTCGATGGGAACCCCCTCAAAAACAATCTGCCCAAAATCGCTTGGCAAAAAGGTAAAATCCATCTGGCTGCACTCCTCACCACTGCGTTTGCGAAAAAGATAATGAAACCTGTGATGAATCTCATCGAAAGTTTCCTTTGAGCAGAGGCAGGGAAGTCGTTTGCGGTGCAAAACATGAAAGACACGCACCTCATCCAAGCCCCCAATATGGTCATAATGGGTATGGGTGATCCAAAGGCCTGTGATGTCGTTTATGCCATAGCGAATGGCCTGCTCGCGAAAATCGGGACCCACATCGATGAGAAAGCTCTTTTCTCCAATGGTCAGTAGCCCCGATGGCCTGAGCCTTTTATTGAGTGGCGAGAGCGAGCGGCAAACATGGCAGTGACAACCCACTACCGGAACCCCGAGCGATCCCCCTGTGCCTAGAAACAGAAACTTCGCGTGCATCTTTTTCTCATTTTACAAGCTGCGCGCAATCATTTCTGCAACTTTTCTCCCAAACAGTCCGTGGTAGAGAAGCCCGCGCGAACCGAGCCCTGTAAATACAAAGAGCCGCTCAGATAGCTGCTCTACAATCGGCAGGTAGTGAGCGCGGCCACAAACACGGACAGCAGCCTTAACCCCTATCAGCTCTCCTGGGTAGAAGGGCAAGAGTTTTTCTGCGGTTTCTAAACAAGGCGCCTCACTTGTAAAATTTCGCTCATAGGTCGCCCCCACCTCAAAGCCCTCCCTTGTCCTCGCGATATATCCCTTGCTGATGAAGCTTTTTGCAAACGGCACCGCTCCCTTGTAGCAAAGAAGCTGTCCTTTTAGATATTTCACAGGCAATTGGACAAAGGACTTTACCCCGAACCCCGCGGCGAGAAGAATCCGATCAAATGAGCCCATTTCCTCAAGATTTTCGATTTTTTGCCGAACAAAAATAGCCCCTCTCTTTTGCAAAAAGGCAGCGAGAGCTTGCAGATAGTCTAAGCAAAAAACCGTACGGCCTCTTTGGAGCAAAAAAAGGTCGCCCTCTATCTGTTCTACATCCGCATAGCTCATCAGCCGCTGCTTTTGCTCGGCATCAACTGCCTGCCGCAAAATCCCCTCGGTAAGCATCAGAGGCAAAGAAGTCTCTACTTGAGCCACTCCAATGAGCTGGTGGGCAAGCTCGATCCCCTCATCTGCCAGATGGCTAAGACGCGCTCCAAGGCCGGGATAGGGATGCAAAAGCCCGCTGCAGACACCAGAAGCTCCTCCTCCCACGCCTTTCTCATCAAAGAGCGTAACCCCGATTCCCTTCTCGATTAAAAAATAGGCGGCGGCAAGGCCTGCGAGCCCAGCGCCCACGATCGCGATTTGCATTCAAATAGTCTATTAGACCCCTTGCATAATTTCATTTACCTGCTAAAATCGCCCTTTTTCCAATCTTTTGATCCTCTGCTGCGTCGTCTACTTATTTAAAGTATGTCTCGCAGCAGAGGATCAAAAGATTGGAAAAATCATCGATTTTTTCAGATAAAGCAAATGATGCAAGAGGTCTGTTGCTCTACCATAGAAACGGAAATTTTACCCATGAATCCTAAAACTGCGCAAGGCAAAAAGGCAAAACCCACCAGGCTCTCTGCCTATAAGGCCAAGAGAAATCTTAAAACCTCCCCTGAGCCCCCTGCAAAAATAGGCAAGAAAAAAGGCGCTTCACTCGCCTTTGTCGTGCAGGAGCACCATGCCAAGCATCTGCACTATGACTTAAGACTCGAGGTGAAAGGGGTGTTAAAGAGCTGGGCGATTCCCAAAAAGCCCTCGATGAGCTCTGCCATTAAACGGCTTGCCATCCTAGTCGAGGACCACCCCTACGAATATAAGGACTTTGAAGGGACGATCCCCTCTGGCTACGGAGCGGGTACTGTCACCATTTGGGACTCTGGGACCTACAGTGTCGATGATCTAGATGCTAGAGAATCGGAAAATAGTGTCATAAGGGGACTTAAGAAGGGCGCCTTCCATTTTTCTCTGCATGGAAAAAAGCTCAAGGGAGTGTTTAGCCTTGTCCGCTTCAAAGAAGAGAAAAATGAGTGGCTGCTGATCAAAAAGAAGAAAGACTAGTGAGGAGAGGTAAAATGAAGCTCAAAAAAGGCACTGGAGTACGGCTAAGCAATCCAAGAGAAGAGTTATTGGACGAAGAATTGATCGGACGTGCGGTTTGGGAGTGTTTCAAAAATGGAGATTCCGAAGGTGTGACTGAAGTCATTCGGACCTACTTAGAAGCAGTGGACAAAACACAAATAGCCAAAGAAGGTCAGAGGGCTTTTCCTTTTTTCCTTGGGCGTTTCCTCACTCGCCGTTCGTAGTATTTCTTTCTTATGTTGTCCGGCAGTGAAGAATAAGCCTTTTCTATGAATGATTTAAAATCGTCCAGAAATGGGTACCGTGGGTTCCAATAATAAAATCTACTCTTCCCTTCAACGACACTAACAAGAATTCCCTGCCTCTCCAATCTAGCAAGGGCCCTTTGTATGCCAAAAATGGGAATATCGAAGCTTTTGCGAAGTTCGGCGGCAAAACATTTCCCATTGACTGTCATATAGAAGAGGATTTTTTCCATGATACGACTTCCAAATAGCTGCTCAAACATATCTACCACCTTTAGTGGTAATAATACCACGAATAGTGGTAGGTCGTAAAACGCAAAAGCCGCTCCTTCCTTCGGAAGTTAGCTCGTGCCCCTTGCCTTATAGAGGTATTTGGGGCGGACGATCGGAGTGCCTTTGCCCCCGCGCGCTTCGAGCCGATCGCTCATGATCTGGATGGCAATGCCAACGCATCTAGCAAGGCCAAAGAGAAGTGTGTAATATTCGGGGTAGGGAAAGCCGGCAACAGTGAGCAGGGTTCCAGAGACGGCATCGACGTTGGGGTAGGGATTTGAGATTTTGGGATTTTCTGAGAGGACCTTGGGCCCTGCTGTACGAAGGGCAAGCACGATCTTCACAAGCGGGTGATGGGGGTAGTGTTTTTGCAGAAAATCATACTGGAGAGTGGCTCTTGGATCTTCTACGCGCAGGACGGCGTGGCCAAAACCGAAAACAAGCTGCTTTTTTTCAAGACGGCGGCGGATGAGCGCCTCGACATCGGATACACTCGCCTTTTCTCCCACTTCTTTGAGCACAATTTGGACAAATTCGAGACAGTCTTGGTTAGCTCTGCCATGGCGCGGGCCAGCAAGTGCGCACATTGCAGAGGCGATCGATCCAAAGAGATCCTCAAGACCTGAGGCGACTGCCTTGCCGACAAAGGTGGAGAGGTTGCCTCCTCCATGATCAAGGTGGAGAATGCTAAAGAGCTTAAAGACAGGAAGCAGAGCCTGAGGGTTTTTATTCGGGATATTGAGCAGCTCTATGAAATTCTCTACCCATCCCAGATCGGAGTTTGAGTCCCTAGTTTCTCCCCACCCCGCATGGTGGTTGATCACGCACGCCGCAAGAGCGGGAAGCTTGGCGATGAGATTTAAGCAATCCTCTCGATAATCCCCTGTTTTTTCAAAGGTGCCAAGCAGAATTAAGGCAATTGGGAATAGCTCCATCGGGTGGCTTTTGCGAGGAAGAGTGTGAATGGCTAGAGCAACCTCTCGGCTCAAATTTGAACGTCTTTTTAAATCCTGGATGAAGGTGGCAATTTCAGTTGGGGCTCCCATTTTGCCTTTATAGAGCAGGTAGATCACTTCCTTGGGCTCTTGATAGGCAAGCTCCACAATCGATTTGCCGCAGTAGAAGAGTCCTTTTTGCGGATCGACATAAGAGGTTGGGCAGTATCCAACGGGAAAACCGCGCAAACCGGTATCGAGATGCTCTTTAGTCACCTCAAAGAGGACATCTGGGTTCATCTTTACCTAACTTATAGCTCGTTTTGAATCAGGGCACGCTCTTCGAGAAGCTCTGACTCTGTTAGTTTAAGCTTTTCTTTTATAAAAGAATCAAAGGAGAGCCCAGGGACAATTTCCACTTGACCATTTTCGTTTGTGCGGCAGGCAAAAGAAAAGACCAGATTCTCTCGGATCCCATAAGGGTTGCCGTCAGAGAGAAGCCCGACAGAGAAAACATGCCCTTTGGGGGTGGGCTGGGTCAGTGCGCGCATGGAGCCCACTGCAGCGTGAGCAGCGGAGGCTGCTGAAGATTTGCCACGCGCTGCAATGACAGCAGCACCGCGCTTTTGGAGCGTTTGAAAAAACTCATTTTCGAGCCATTTGCGATCGGAAATCTTTTCTGTCACAGCTTTTCCCTGGATCTTGGCATGGAGAAAATCGGGAACCTGAGTCGAGGAATGGTTGCCCCACACAACGAGGTTTTCTACCTCTGCAATCGGCACACCCGCTTTGTGAGCAAGAAGAGAGAGAGCGCGGTTTTCATCGAGCCGCATCATGGCAAAAAACTGCCGTCTATCGAGTTTGGGAGCATGGTGCATCGCAATGAGCGCATTGGTGTTGCAGGGATTGCCGACGACAAGCACCTTGACCTTGCGATCGGCGACCTCGTTTAAACATTTTCCTTGTTTAACAAAAATTTTTGCGTTTTCTGAGAGAAGATCCTTGCGCTCCATCCCAGGACCGCGCGGTTTTGCTCCAACCAAAAAGGCGTGGGTTGCCCCCTCAAAAGCCTCATGAGGATCGGCTGTTATTACTGTTTCCTTGAGCAGAGGAAAGGCGCAGTCCTCTAGCTCCATCGCCACCCCTTTTAGGGTCTCTAGGGACTGAGGCAGCTCAAGAAGATGCAGAGCGAGCGGCTCCTTAGGCCCAAAGAGCTCCCCTCCCGCAATGGAAAAGAGAAGACTATAGGCAATCTGGCCGGCCGCCCCCGTCACAACAACGCGCTTCATATCCCTTCCGTGTACGATGAGTAAGTTTAATTTTCAAGCTCGAGCTGAATGAGAGTTTTTGTTAACATGTTCGGACCATGGTAACACTTGTAGCCCTTCTCTTTGCCGTCTGGTCAACCGTTTTTCCCTTTGGAAAGCTCATGCTAGGCTATAGCCCCCCGCTTTTTCTCACTGGCTCGCGCATGCTTTTGGGGGGGATTTTGATTCTCGGATACCTTCTCTTGTTTAGAGCCAAAAGCCTGAAACTGAGCAGACAAGAATGGCTATCGATTGGGCTTCTTGCCCTTTTTAGTATTTATTTAACTAATGTGCTGGAGTTCTGGGGCTTGCAGTACTTATCTGCGGGTAAAACCTCTTTCATCTATAGCCTCTCTCCCTTCTTTGCCGCTTTCTTTTCCTATTTGCATTTCAATGAAAAAATAAATTTGCAAAAAGGGATCGGCCTGATCATTGGACTGCTTGGCTGCCTCCCCATGCTTCTGCTGCAAACGGGTTCTGAAGAGACCCACCTTGCTACCCACTTTTTTAGCTGGCCAACGCTTGCTGTGATGGGAGCCGCCCTTTTTTCTGTCTATGGATGGGTATTACTGCGTCTGATCGTGAAGGACAAAGCGATTTCGCCCCTTGTGGCAAATGGCAATAGCATGCTCTTAGGCGGGATCCTGGCCCTTGCCCACTCTTTTTTTGTAGAGAGCTGGAACCCGATTCCAGTGGCAGCAGGAAACCAGACCCCCTTTTTTACAGGAGTGGTTGCCATGACACTGCTCTACAACGTCCTCTGCTACAACGCCTATGGCTGGATGCTCAGGCGCTTTACGGCGACCTTTCTCTCATTCATCGGGCTTCTCAGCCCGATCTTTGCCTCTTTAGTGGGATGGATTCTTCTTGGAGAAACCCCGTCGCTGCAGATCTTCCTCTCCAGCGCCATTGTCTGTTTTGGCCTTTGGATTGTCTACCGCGCCGAGCTCAAGCAGGGATATATTCAGACTGGACTTTAGCCATTTGAGGACGATGATTTCTCTTTCAGGCAAGCCAAGTTTTTTAACCATTTCCAAAAGGTAGGCTTGAGAATTGCCACCTTTTGGAAATGGTTAAAAAAATCGGCTTGTCTGAGAGAGAAAGGGCGTCCGACAAGTGGCTAAAATCCAGTCAGACTTAAAGCTTAGTCTTCATGCTCATCTTGCGCAAAACAGTCGGCAAAACGGATTCCCTCGAGAAGCTTTTCGACCTGTTTCTCGAGTTTTTCCAGCGCTTTGCCATCATTTTCTGAGGGAGAAATCCAGAGATTAAACCCATAGTTCCCATGGGTAAAGAAATAGTCGGTATTGAGGTATTCGAACCTGCCCTGGACAGCCGCGTAGCTGACCTTGATCACCGGACGACCGAAGTTTGTCAGAAGTTTAACTGAGGGGCTTCCAAAAATAGTCCGCAGGGTCAGATCGACAGGAGCTTGGAACTCCTTTAAAAAAAATTGCAGCAGGAGCTCGGCGGGAGTCAGAGGTCCCTCTAGCTGAGAGATCACAAGAGCGATATCGTCCTCCTGGTCGTTGGAAAAGAGAATCCAACGCTCAGCCTCTTCGGTGTCTAGGTCGCTTTTAACTTTGAGGAGCTCGAGATCTTTTGGGATCTTGAAGCAGAGACCGCTTTTCAGATCTTTAAAACTCTCCTCATCCTCCATGCAATGGAGACACTCCGTGTCATGGACAGGGTAGGCTGGAACCTCTGCAGAGAGAAGGAAAGGAACGAGAGAGAAAATAAGGGGAAGAATTTTTTTCATAGGCACCTCCATAAAGATCCAAGACAATTGCGGTTACCAAGACTTGAACTTGGGACCTCAACATTATCAGTGTTGCGCTCTAACCAACTGAGCTATAACCGCTTGCGGAAATTGATCATTGGAGGCTAGGAGATTCGAACTCCTGACCTTCTGAATGCAAATCAGACGCTCTACCAACTAAGCTAAGCCCCCAAAGTCTTGACTTTTCGAGTTCATTAGAGCAAAGTCAAAATCCAATCCAAGATACTAAACGGTCCTGTTTTAGGCAATCAAAGATGACAAAACGACTCTTTTTTGGCTTTGAACTGAGCTGCCCCTGGCCTGAGGAGTACCCCTCTGGCCGGCTTCTCGCAAACAAGGATCGCCATCTCACCCTCGTGTTTCTAGGCGATATACAAGCAGAAAAGCTCTTAGAGTCCTTGCCTCATTTGCCGCTCCCCTCTTTCCAAATAGCGCCTGTGGGCCTCTTCGACAAGCTTCTCACTCTTCCTCCAGAGAGTCCGCGCGTCGTAAGCTGGCATGTGCAGTGGCTACTGAAAAAATCGCAAATTCTTCAGTACCGAACCTCTCTGATCGACTACCTAAAGTCCCTTGGCTACCGCGTAGATCTCAGGCCCTTTCTATCGCATTTAACCGTTGCCAGAGCCCCTTTTGATGCAGAAAAATGGCAAGAGGCCTTTGCCCCACTCCCCTGCTTTGTCAAAGCCCTGCACCTCTATGAGACAACGGGCAACCTCGAATACACACCACTTTTTTCTCTGCCTCTGCTTGCACCTTTTGAGGAGTTTGACCATACAGCCGATATTGCCTTCACAATTTACGGCGACTCTTTCCAGGAGCTCTATCTACACGCCACTCTTGCCCTTTCCTTTAAATTCCCTCCTCTGCTTTCCTATTTGAGGGAGGAACAGATCCAAGATCAACTTGGCCTTATCAAGGCCTTGAATCAGCTGATTTCCCTCTCCGATATAGAAGAAGGCTGTCCCTTTAAAGCGGTGAGCTATCATGGACAGTTTCAGAACCACAAGTGGGAGATGATTGTCGATGTCTAACTGGAAAGAAATTGCACCAGCCACCTATGAGCTGGAAAAAGAGGGTGGCATGCTTGTGCCGGGCCTAGTTATTGCCACGAGCGCCATCATGGACCAGCCTGATTTTGAAGAGCCGCTGAAACAGGTGCGCAATGTCGCCCACTTGCCTGGGATCATCGGCTACAGCATCGCAATGCCAGATATTCACTGGGGCTATGGCTTTCCAATTGGCGGGGTGGCTGCGATGGACGCCGAGACAGGGGTCATCAGCCCAGGTGGTGTTGGCTATGACATCAATTGCGGAGTGCGCCTGGCTCTTGTCGATCAGAGCTTTGCAAGTATCCTCGGAGAAAAAGGAGAGAGACTCCTGCGCCGCATCTTTGAGCTTGTCCCCTCAGGGGTCGGCCATGGCCACCGCGGCAGAGGAGCTCTGACCGATAAAGACTACGAACTGCTAGCCGCTTCTGGCGCCGCCTTTTCTATTGAGCGTGGCTTTGGATTTGCAGAAGATCTCGATCACATGGAGAGCCGCGGTTGCTTAGAAGGCGCTGACAGCAGCGTCGTCTCCCAAACAGCTAAAGAGCGCGGTAAAAATCAGCTCGGTACCATCGGCTCTGGCAACCACTTTGTCGAAATTGGAGAGGTGCAGAAGATCTTTCTGCCCGAGACTGCAAAAGCCTGGAATGTGCGCGAGGGACAGACCTACATCCTCATCCACTCCGGCTCAAGGGGATTTGGCCACCAGATCTGCCAAGACACCCTCGATGAGTTCATGAGGCAAGGTTATGCAAGGGATCTTCCCGATCCGCAGCTTGTCGCAGCTCCCATCCAAAGCAGTGCCGGAGAGCGCTACTTCAAGGCAATGGCAACGGCTGCCAATTTTGCCTTCAACAATCGCCAGACCATTCTCCATTTTGTGCGACAAGCCTTCAAAGATGTCTTAAGCACTCCTCCTGAAGAAGTCAGACTCCTCTATGACGTCTGCCACAACATCGCCAAATTCGAAACCTATGAAGTAGCTGGCAAGAAAAAGCGCCTCTGTGTCCACCGCAAAGGAGCGACACGCGCCTTTGGCATTGGAGCCGAAGAGCTCAACCCCCTGTTCAAAAAAACGGGCCAGCCGGTGCTCGTCCCTGGAGACATGGGACGCGCCAGCCATCTCATGGTCGGTCTTGGCAATACCCTCACCTGGTGCAGCTCCTGCCACGGCGCAGGTAGAGCCTGTAGCCGCGTCAAGTCGAGCAAGAACTGGAAGGGACGCGACATCTATGACTACATGAAAAAACAGGGAGTCACGGTACTGGCAAGCTCTGGACGGACAGTGGCTGAAGAGATGCCCGATGCCTACAAAGATGTCGATCAGGTGGTAGAGGCCGTTGAAAAGGCAAGGCTGGCAAACCGAGTCGCTAGGCTCAAACCGCATTACGTGATTAAGGGATGAAAAAGAGGCCAAAAAGCGAAGCCTTTTGGCCCAGAATAGGAAGAAAACGAGTTAGTTAGAAACAGGCTCTCTTTGTGGCTGATCT
>JABDDY010000001.1 GCA_013287365.1 Chlamydiota bacterium | reverse complement strand
ATTAAATCCAGTTCCAGCCCAGGATGAGCAGGGGGTACTGTTGTTGGATTAGGAGTAAGGATTGGGCCCATAAACCATTGTTTATATGGCTGTTTTGTTATGTTTTGGGGATGATTTAAATCATTTGCAAAAATATTACTCTGAGAGCCAAAGCAAAAAACAGATATCCCACATAAAATGGGGCTACATAGCGAATGTATATTCATTGCCCATGCGAATATAGTGTCCCTCATCCCATAAAATCTTTCTCTGAGTGAGGGAGTAATTCCGTGCTCTTTGATAAATCCTGCAATCTTTAGCAGGCGCGCTCTTATTGACATTTCTTTATCACATGTAGCCTGTCAGGGGCTTTTCATTAAAAAAATTTGACAGCCTGCGCTTCATAGAGGAGCGCTTAGAAAAACGATCAAAAAACATACTCCATCTCTTTGGTGCCTGACATGGCTATGTTTTGCAACTAATTGACAATCAGCTTTTTAGATATCAAGTATTTTTAATCAAAAGCCCCTGTGTAGCATGTAGATTCTGTTATCATATTCTTGATGAGTATTCGTTGTTTTCCATAACTCCCATTTGAAACCGTTGCTATCAAAAATCCCTTCTAGCCCATGAATATCACCTTTATTAGAAAATGCAATTAATATATCAGTTTTTGTGTGACAGTAGCTTATAACTTGACGTAGAAACTTTTTTGTAGATGTGAAATTTGGATCATGAAAGGCATATTCTAATGGATCTTTTATTTCATATGGCTCGCTATGAAAAGGGATATTAAAAATGACAATATCAAAGGTTTGCTTGGGTACGTTATCAAAACAATTACTTTCAAAAATTTTGATCTGCTTATCAGAATGATGGTAAAGAGCTATGTTAGCTTTAGCATTCTCTACAGCGATAGGATTAACATCGACTTGAACTACACTTTTGGCTCTTTGCTCTAGAGCAAATAACCCAACAATCCCCATGCCACATCCCATATCGCAAACAGTGGCATTTCTAAGTAGAGGTTGAATGCTATCTAAAAGGAAATTGGTCGTTCTAAACTTATCTGAAGGGTAGACATGTGGGTATACAAAAAACTCTCTGCCTTTGATTCGAATTTTTTCTGATCTCTTAGACTGAACGATATCCTCAAAAATTTGTTTGGGCGGTAGTTTGTAATATAGTATTGACATATTTTTGCCTTTTTTAAACAGCTAATTTTTCCCTTTCTACAAGTTTGTCTTTAGCAAAAATAGAGAGGTATTTTTGGATAATATCCCTCTGATTTTCAATATCCAATGCAATAAAGTCTTTTTTGGTAAAATTAGAATGATTATCTGCTTGAAGAATCGCTGCCAAAAGGAGAGAACGTGTTAGTTGTAATTCATCACTATCAATAATCTTAAATTCAGAGGAAAAGTTAATGGGAAACCCGCAATTAATCAGGCAGATGCCACCGATGAATAGGTTTTCATGGCAATCTGTAACTAAAGGCATCTTATTTCGTAGATTTACCGCATTAAATTCCCTATCAGAACTCGATGCGCTTACCAAAATAACATTTTTCTTTAATAATCGGTAATGTTCTGGTCTTAGAACAGACTTCCCGGTACATCCAATAATTAAATCAAATTTTTTTAACGACTGTTCAAAATCTTCGCTTTTTATAGAACTTCTGGAGGCTGTTTTGTCAAATATGGAGAGATGATAGGTGTCTTTCAGAACTTCTCGAATTTGAGATCCGATCGGGCCATTCCCGATAATGAGCACTTCTCTAGGATGAACGGGTAGATTTTTAATGTGGCGGACTAATGTATCGACCACCAGCCTGGCAATAATAGGAGATTCATAGTTCAGCTTAGCAGGTGAGCGAGCGACGTTTACGATCGGAAATTTGGTTTTTTTTGTCTTTAATTTATGGAATCCAGAACTAGTTTGTTCAATTCCAACAATATGGGACCCTTCTTCAAGCAAAGCATTAATTGCTGGGATCAATTCTCCCCCATCGTCGAGAACGATCAGCTTTTTGAATTTACCGTCTGTGAGTTTTTTTGTTCGCTCGCTTACAAATTTTTTAATGTTTTCTCGATATTGCTCATCAAATGGCTGATGGCTATTAAATGACAAGCTGGAAGGGCAAGCATCAATGCCCATCTTTTTTATTTCTTCGTAGGCCATTGGATCTGTCGAGTAACATTTACCAATTGTAGAAAGATTACCCGCTTTAAGACCAAGTTTTAATAGAGTATGGAAGAGTGAGTAGGTTGTTGAGACCAGATGCTGTGCACAGATGACATACACATCGCTTAGGTCTATGTCTGGGTAGAGCGTAGCAGTAAAGTCAAGCAGTGGAAGCTGTCTCAAAAACCCTTGATTTTCAATTTTGCTTTTTTTTCGAGCAGCAATCGCAGCCATAAAGCTCCTCCAAAGAACCATTTTGAGAACGGGACGCAGCCAAGATAACTACATGTTTAAAGGCTAACACTTCCATACCAATTCCTCTATGAACTCTCTACTAGTCAGGCATGATAATCCTTGGCTCTTCAAAAATCAAGGAAAAATAGCCTGGAATTAAAATATTTATTTTTATGTCGTTAGGTGGGATGGGAAAACACCCTCGCCTTTAGGCGAACACTTTAGTATAATTTTGAACCATGGAATACAAACATGGTTCGCACAGCATCTATGACCTACGTGCGACACGAGGTCGCACAGATTCTTGTTGTTGCAAAACTGTCAGCTGCCCAGGCGTGATCGGAGTGATCAAGGATACGGACTTGCCTCTTTTAAAACCCAACTGAGGCGACTGTAGCGAAGCGAAGGGAGCCGAGGGCGGGAGAGTCCTCGCCGTCACGCGAGATGACTTAATCAAAATGGCCTGAGACTATTTGCGTTATTTGTAGATATTTCCGAGCGCAAGCCTGGCAAGGAGCTCTCTTCACAAAAAGGTTGGCCTGCATGCTTTTCAATCTTTTTTGCATGACAACTGCTGCCTTGACGTGATTCACTTTGACTTTTTGACGGCTTTTTTGACGTACAGAACCTTATTTTCGTAATCAATGTAGACAACATGATTGTCTAAAAAATTCATCCCCAAAATGCCATCGATTTCGGACAATTCAGGGGTAATGTCTAGGAAACAGAGATCCACATTCCCAAAATCTGTTCCTCCAATTTCAAATTTTGAAGTTGTAACACAAGGGAGGCCGCACTTCTTTTTTTCTGATATAAGATTTGGTAAAAAAGAGGGTCGAATACAAGATGTAGTGGCTCCAGTATCTAGAGAGAGCCTAATTTTTCCCATATCAGTATTGGCGACTACAATAATACCAGTTCTCCCCATTTCAAAAGAACACCGATCAAATTCTTCTAAATTGTAGCCGTCTACATGAAGTTTTTTCACATCATTGCTTATGAAAACTGTAGAATTGTAAAAGTCTAAAAGCAAATTTCTTCTTTCTAATAAAGCTCTTCCTATAGAACCTATGCGGTTTGAAGGAAGATGCGATGTGTTTGGGTCTACCCAACAGGTTGTGTTTTTTACGAAATCATCATTTTCTTCTTTTACTAGAACATCAGTAAAAGAAATGTTACCCATCTTGATGAGTGGGATGGAATAACCTTTGGTCTCATATGAATGACCACGAAAATCTCGACCTGATAAAGTCTCAGATATTTTTTTATTGAGTTTACTGAGAATATGTTTGTCCAGTACTAATTGAAACTTCGATCCTAAATCCATTTCTAAGAAGTAGCTCTTATTCTGAACCTCCACACAGACCATCGGAATGCTAGCCGTCGATAGCTTGGTCGGGAGTTGCGTATAATATGTTTTTGGCTTTAAAAAAATAAATAAAGATGAAAGTATCCCAATCGCAGCTATTGCTGAAAAAATATAAGTAGTTTTTTTTATTTTCACAAAAATAATTAATCTCTTAATAATTACCAACGAACTGTCGCCGAAGTCTCAACTCGACCAGTAACATTTCCCTCGCTGTCTCGTTGGATCCCTGCATCGATATCAAGAGAATAGTCCGCCCCGTTATCGAGCTTTCCCGACAACCCAAGCCCCAAATCAAGGGAGGTGTTTCCTTGAGTATCTTGACTAACTGATGCTTCGGCTGAGCCTCCACAAGGGATGACATAGTTTTCACCCAAATGTCTTATCTCTCTATTTTTAAAATTGGGGCAGATGCAGTAAGGGCTTTCTTGTTTAATCGTCGTGAGCGATCCCACTAAATGATCTAGGAGCTCTACTGAATCCGTGGAAAATGCATATCCAAGGCCAGCAGCAGTGGTTGGACAGTCAGGCGATGATCGGAGAAGAAGAGTCGCATGGATACCGCTGGAATTGTTTTCATGGAAATAAGTATCCATGAGAACTTTTGACTCTTGAGAATCTTCCAAGGTTCTTAAGTTCCCACAAAGAAAAAAAGGAACCGATCGCTCTTCCATTTTCAAGCAACCATCTTGCATGTTCTCTATGATTTGCACGAATTTCAGAGTTTGAGTGTCTTCAAACAAGTCCTTTTGCAAGTTGGCTACGTAGATGTGCCCAAGCGATGAATTTCCATTATTGACGACAAAGTCAAAAAATCCTTCCGTTGGTTTGCTCATCTGAAATCTGTTAAATCGTATTTTCTCAACTGAATAATTACTGGCAATGAGCAGGCCGACTCGATGTTTCGAAGGGTCTAACAAGTTTGCGCATGGACTTACATAGATAAAATGGACATAACCCTCTCGAAGGGTTTCGTATAAATCATAGGCATCATCGGCAGATACCTGCCGGATGCATATTACGTCAGCATCAACGGAGAAAATTTTTCTGGCCAAGTCAGAGGCTTTTCTATCTAGAAAAAAGTCAGGTTCAAAATCTAGGACGGTAAAATTCGTTTCAGAGTTGTTTTTCTCCTCAGAAGATCCACGTAAATGCAGAGGTTCATTAAAGCTGTTTTGGAGAAAGCAACTCACCATATAGCTCTGCATGGGGTTTAATCTATCATCGTTTGATAATCTGTGGCAGCAACTGTGGAACGCCCGATGAAGCTGCGGGTTTTGAGTGATCTTCGTTAAAAATCCATCAAGGTCTTCTAAAGCCTGAAAAGCTGCTGAACTACAGGAAGAGTGTGACTCTGCTAGCACATTCAAGATCTTAAAATCCTGAGACAGTCGCGCTGATAATTCATTCCAAGGCTTTAATGTGTTTTCGAAACTTTGGTCTTCCGGAGGAATGGATAGAATGGCTTCAGCAGTTTTGTAGACGTTTTCTGCGACATTGCGGACATATTCTTGAACTTCTATGGAAGTGGTTAAAGAGGCTGGTTGATTCAATGATGAAGATTCAAGAGCCACCACTGGAGCTACTTGCGAGGTAAAGATAGCCGATCCTAAAATGCATGTGAGCACAAATTGAGACTTCATAGAGCCCTCCTAAGATTTTTCGAAAGGTTACCATTGCGCTGTAAAATCGACAAATAAAAATCGAATCTTTGAGAGAGCTTTGAGCGGACACCAATGGAGTGTTTTTGTGGGGAGAAATATCGGGCCCAAGAAAAAATGATCTGATTTGAAAATTTTGTTCCCCAAAAGCAAGAGGAAACAGCCGGAGCGTCTGCGACGCGGGAGGCCCCCTGAGCTTCGAAAGGTTGAGGATTTAAAAATTGGAGAAACGGCTGCTTTGTCAAACAAAGCTTGGTTTACTACACCAGGTGTCAGAAAGATAGCCAGCTTTTTTAGTGGTGCACTATAGGGGCTCTCAAAGTTCCCTCTGTGATCAAAGACTATAGCAATATTTTTAGTTTTTCTGTAAGGTGATGGAAAGAGGACGGTTTAGCAGTATATGTTTCGACTTCTCGTTAGTATCTTGGCTTTTTTCTGTGCACTTTTGGGAACATTTTTGTATTTCAGATGCTTGGGAGCTGATTTTTTGAACAAACGATCCAGTAAACGGCTTATGTGGGGCGGAATCTTCGGCTTTTGCCTTTGTGGATTAGGAGGAATGATGGATGTTTTTGTGTTTGATATCTGATATTTTTATAGGTAGTCGCCTTGTTGACAAAAGAAAGTAAAAAAGAGTCTCTTCTCAAAGGGATTTTCTCTCTCAATAGCATAAGGAAAGACTTCGCTTGGTGGCATGAGAGAAAAGCAAAAGGATTTGGCTTGTACGGACTCATGTGTCTAGTCCTTGCTATTTTCCTCGCTGTTGTTATGGTTTTTGGTGGTTACGTCATTCAGGCAATTTATTTGTTAGTAAAGTCGTAAGCAGATCGTGAGTACAGAAAATAGAGATGGAGTGACCCCTGTGTACCACCACCATTTTTGTGGACACAAAAATGGTGGTGGTACACATAATTGCACTAGATTTTGCGCTGCTTTTTTGATACTGTGATGTATAGTTAAAAGTTAATTTCGAGAGGTTGCGATGGCGATCAAATTTCCAAAAGAAGAAGAGAATTTTTCCCCAGAAGATGCCTTTACCGCATACAAGTATACAGCAGATTATTTTTTAAACATTCTCAAGGAGCGGTCAAGATGCGAATTTTTTTATTGGAAAAGCGCAGGGGCTGTCTTTTTGCTCAGCGCGGTCTTTTTCCTTTTGCCGAGGTATGGATTCGCCTTTTCTCCTTTCATTGGGATCGTCCTCACCGGTTTTGGAACTTTGCTCTTGCTCGTTCATAACATGAAAATGGACTTGGAATATAGCATACAATTGGCTTGTTGCTTCGAAAGAGGTCTAAATATAGAAAAGAAGTACGATTATCCAGCACGAATTTTTAGAATTTTTGAGGACAATAAGCTTCTTTCCTATCGGGGAAATCTGTTAAATAGGCTGTTCCCTCTGGGATTTATCGCCTTAACGACGTCGATTTCTGGAGTGATTTTAGCCTCAAAAGTTGGAACATGGCTTGCGGTCATAGCCGCTTTTGTCTCGATGGCGACCCTATTTATTGGCACTCGTTTCTGTATAAGAGCGACTAGGGAAATCCTAATAGGGAATTAAAATGATCTATGTATGAGTTGTCCGGAAATCTCGGACAACTTAATCAAACCGTTAGAGTCCACTATGAAACTCATCACACTCAATATTTGGGGAGGGCATGTACGAAATCCCCTCTTAGAATTTGTTAAAACTCATCGAGAAACAGACATCTTTTGTTTCCAGGAGGTCTATCAGAACGCTCAAAAGAAAATATCGGATGAAGAGAGGGCCGTTTCCCTAAGGATCTTTTCGGAGATTCAGTCTCTGCTCCCCTACCACGAGCCGTTTTTCAGACCTGTTGTGGGTCACATCTATGGCATTGGGATGTTTGTTAAGAAGGGCATTGACATAGTGGAGGAAGGGGAGATCACGATTCATGATAACCCTGAATATCGAGGTATCGGTCCCACACATTCACGAAATCTACAATGGATCAAGTGTCAAATCGATGCTCAAGCGTTCATGGTCATGAACGTCCACGGTCTTTGGAATGGCAAGGGTAAAACCGATGCCCCAGAGAGGATCCTGCAATCTCAGAAAATTAGAGCATTTTTAGATGGGGCTCAGATCCCTAAAATCTTATGCGGTGATTTGAATCTACGACCTGATACAGAAAGCATCAAAATTCTCGAGCAGGGCATGAAAAACCTGATCAAACACTTTAACATTCAATCCACACGGACCAGTCTCTACCCGAAAGAGGAAAAGTTTGCCGACTATGTTTTCACCTCCCCTGAAATCACCGTCAACCACTTTGAGGTTTTGAAAGACGAGGTCTCCGACCACTCTCCCTTGCTACTTGATTTTGCTTAAAAGCCCAATTGGGCTTGCGATAAGGATTCCTTGTGGTAAGTGTCTGTCGTGATGAGCCCATCTACGACTAGGAGCTTAGAGGATTCTTTTTCTGCAGAAATTTCTTCCTTCACGCCGCCTGGAAGCTTTCTCAAAGCAATGTAACTGGTCATTGTAATCAGGGTTTTCTGAGCTTCTTGAACTTGATGACCCTGTTCATTCCTTGTGGGACTTAGGTTTGTTTGCCGCATTTTACAAATGAGAATAACAGTTCCCTCTTCGAGAGCTTGTTTAGAGGTGGGATTTTGCCCCAGCAGGCTGACAAGAGGGTGCACAGGCTCAGGATACTGGGTGTTGTAGTAGAAGCGAATGGGGGTAGCTACAAGGCGAATCAAAACAGTAGCAACGTCAACCACAATCGCTACGATGGAGGCGAGGGCGCGGAGGACAACATTTTCGACTTTTAAAGCAAAGTGAAAGAAGGTGGGAAGAAAAAGATCCGTGGCAAAGTCCTTGAGATTGTCTGTGCGAAGGGGCATGACGAGCATTTCAGTGAGGCCATAGCCTATTTTTGACCCGCCATTTGCGTTAACAAAATCTTTTACCTCTTGGGTGGTAGCGCAGTCTTTTTGATAGAGGCCTCTATGCTGAGAATCCTCAATGCGAATGTGGCCCTGAAAGCCTGGAGTGAGTTGTTGAATGGTCATCTTTTCACCAAAAATTTAGTTGTTAGTGGGTGCCGTTATATCAAATTTTGCTGTTTTTAGTAAAACCTCTTGTAGGCGTGTAGGCGAATGTCTGCGACAAGTTCGACTTCTTTGTTGTTAAGCCCTTCTAAGAGGAATGGAAAAGCTCTATATTTGTCGACGTCTTTATGATCAACTAGCCTGGGCTCATTTCTACGGCTTTAACGGCCACCAAGTTTAAACTGGTCAATTAGGCGAGTCTTCAGAGCTCCATTTTCTAAGACAAATTTTATCGTTTTGTCCGCGGAGCTATTGTTTTGTTTGTGTTTAAACTTCACGCGGTAATCGTCGTTATTAAGATTTACAAGGTTTTTTTGCTTTGAAATGTAACCAAGTATTCCGAATTTTAATTCAACGCCATCTGTTGATTTAGTGCAAAATATCTTTGAAGAATTCACATAGAATTCTATTTCACAGGTTGCATTTGTTATGTCATTGAAATAGGGTTTCATTTCATTGATCCACTGATCTCTTTCGAAAATCGAAGCTGTTGTCATTTGGTCAACAATGTCAGTAACCGTGGCTGTTGTGGCTGCTGTGGCTGTTGTTTCACAACAGAAGAGAAATCTAAAAATAGATTTAAAGAAATTTATAACTGTAGTGCAGAACGATCCTAAGCAAGAAGTGTCCTTAGCCGAAGCTTCAGAGCTCATGCTACTGGAATGCTGTGTATAACTACAGGCAGTCTGTTTAAGAGTGACAGAAAGATTAGAAGCCTCTGACGGTACAGATAGCCCAGAAGAAGTTACTTTCATGTGATGCCTCGGGTTAGAGAAAAGCCATTATACGGTAAAATGTATAAAATTTAAACAGAAATGATTGTTTTTTTCAATAAATATCTAAAAGGTGTCTGCCCTCTTTTTCTAGTTGTTTAATTTTTTTAATCGCTTCTGGGTCAAGGTTACCTAGCTCATGAGGATCTGCTGAAGCGTTGCCTTTTAAAAGCAAAAGGGGAGTAGAATCGTTTTGCAACAGTGCACAAGGAGAGAAAACGATGAGTTTAGGCGGATTTACCATTCAGGAGCGTCCAGCGCTTGGGTATGATGTGGATGCGAGCGGTTATAAAATTGATGAAAAGCTGTTGGAGGAGAAGCAAGGAACAAAACTGCGGCTCGACATCATAAAAAGCCCTGTAGTCTGTGTGGCTGAGTCGCGTATTACGAGAAGCGCTTTAGCCTATGTGGTAGAACATGTTACAGGAACAGAAACACCGCAAAGTGTAGTGGATTTGAGTAAGATCCCTTCGCAGTTTACAAACATTACATTCGAGGCATCTGAAGGATTAAATTCAGAATCTCTAAGTACACTTCCTGACCATGTCATCAACTTGGCCTTTGTCCATATTTCGTGGATCATTTCTGCACGGGTTGGCCATCTGACCTCTCTTCGTGTTTTAGAACTCAACCATTGTAATGCTCATGAGATGCAAGTGCCTGATCAATTGGAGACTCTTCTCCTCAATAGCGTTAAATTTCTCAAATGGGGATCGCCTTCTCCGTTTTCTTTAGGAACAGTACACAAAGTGAGAAATATCACCCTTAAAGATTGTGAAAACATTACCGTAGAATTTCCGGAAAATCAGGTTCATTACGTGGAGTCTCTTAAAATAACCGGATGCGGGCTAAAAGATGAGAATTTTAGGAATTTTCCCCTCTCTTTGAAACACTGTAGAATTAAAGAAGCCATCACGAGCAAGACAATCGAGAAATTGGGGAGAGGTCTACAGTCACTAAACATAAAAGGCTGCAACCGTGTGAAGATGCATCCAGAGCGGGCACAATTGTTGTTTGGAGAGTGTGTTCTAGAGGGGTTTAAAGAGAGAGTTTCAAGAGCGGATAAATATCGTAGGGCTCTAGAAAAGTCAGTTATCGGTCAGCCTCAAGCCATTCAGACAGCTCTCGGAACGCTGTGCACATCTTTAGCGGGACTTGGCACAATAACTAGACCTGTTGGCGTTCTGCTTTTTGTCGGACCATCCGGAGTGGGGAAAACAGAATTAGCTCGAGCTATGGCATCTGTGGGAAATCGAAAGTTTTTGCGATACGATATGTCAGAATATCAATTAGAGCATGAAGTGGCAAAATTAACAGGAGCTCCTTCTGGATATGAGGGGTCTGCTGAAGGAAGTAGACTGATCAATGAGGTGACCGATCATCCAGAAGCGATTGTTTTATTCGATGAAATTGAAAAGGCCCATGCCAATATCCATAGAGCGCTCCTCGGCATTTTTGATGCAGGACGTCTCACCGATGGAAAAGGAAAAACAGGCGATTTCACAAAAACAATCATCATTATGACCTCTAATCTTGGCTCCAATCGGATTGTAGCCTTGGATTGGGATCAGCTTGATGCGGCACTGCGAGAATCAGAAACGATAGTTCTTAACTTGTTGAAACAAAAAATAGCTCCAGAATTTGCGGGAAGAATCGATAGGGTCGTTCCTTTTCGGCCTTTAAATGGGAACATTATGCGAGAGATCATGAAGGCCAAAATACTCGATTATGGAGCTAGAATGCAGCAGGAGGGTTTTGAATTAGAGATTCTGGATTCTGCATGGGAGCCTTTGTTTGAAAATGCTGATTTTGCTTTGGGCGTGCGACCCATCATTAGGCAATGTGAAAATGAGATCAATGCGGAAATTTCGAAGGCGCTTGTCAACTGTTACATAAAAAAAGGAGCCAAGCTGCAAGTATCGAGAGAGACCAATAACAAGATAAAGTTGCAATTAAGAGATTAAAACGGCTCTCCTGCCTGCGACAAGTTCGATTTCTTGGTTTTTACATTTGAGAGAAATAGAAAAGCTCTGCATTTGTCCGTGTATCCCGGACTTCTTGTCTAAGGGTTCCACCGTCTAAAATGAAAGCCATCTGTTTGTATTTAGACCAACCATTATAGAAAAACTGGATCTCTGCAGCAGCGCTACAGCGGGGGCCATTTTGTAGCATTTCAAAAAATCGATCATTTTTTTTCAGCGAGGAGATCAGCTCCTGGCAAGCTTGTTGAGAGGTGTCAGCTGAAAATTTCTTTGTATCCCATGTGTCGCTTAGACCTACAATCTCTCCATTGCTGTTTGTCCCACTCATGTAGAAAGTACAATCGAATTTCGACTGTCTAGGCTCCCCAAAAGTCGTTTTGACTTCTTGGGCGAAGACCTCTGCTTCTTGAATGAGGGTATTGAATAGTTGATCCGCTAATTGGGTGGGAGTGACTTGTGTAGCTTGTACATGGCTTGCCCCGCTACAGTAGCTGCAGATTTTATAAACAAGATCCGCAAAAAAAATGCATATTTTTTTACCTATTTCTGCGAGCTGTGACCAAAGAGAGGGGGAGCGGCTTTGCGCTGCGGCTTGGCTATAAGACGTAATAGAATTTTTAATTGTCCGAGGAGGAGGCAGAGGGAAAGAGGAAGAAGAGAGAAAGACGGGAGCGGTCTCTGCAGAGGTTTTTGTAATGTGTGTCATATAAACCCTTTCTATAATTATTCACCACGATCGTCTCATAAATAGGTATTATTTTTCAATAAATATCTAAAAGGTATCGACCCTCTTTTTTGAGCTGTTTAATTTTTTCTTTAACAGCTTCTGGGTCAAGATTGCCATGTCTCATCAAAACCTGCTGGAGCGTGGCCTCGACATCTTTGGCCATTTGGGTGGCGTCGCCGCAGACGTAGAGGTAGGCGCCCTCCTCAAGCCAGCGGAAAAGCTCGGCGCTCTCTTCCAGCATGCGGTGCTGGACATAGATCTTTTCGCTCTGGTCACGAGAAAAAGCGGTGGAAAGGCGGAGTCTGTTTTGGGCGATGAAAAGACCCCAGTCCTCTTCGTAGAAAAAGTCAGAGCTGCGCTGTCTGTGGCCAAAAAAGAGCCAGTTCTTGCCGGTTGCATCGAGATGGTGGCGCTCTTGCAAAAAGGCGCGGAAAGGGGCTACGCCTGTGCCTGGGCCGACCATGATGATGGGGGCGTCATGAGGGGGTAGAGCAAAGCGGTGGGCTGGTTGGACGTAAAAAGAAATCGGAGTTTCTCGCAGCTTGGCAAGGTGGCAGAGGAAGTAGCTGGCGATGCCGTAGCGCGTTTCTTCTTGGTGGGTATAGCTTGTGAGGGCAACGGTTAGGTCAACGGCGTCTGGAAGAAGCAGGCGAGAGGAGGCAACAGAATAAAAGCGTGGGAGGAGGGGAAGCAAGCAGTTGCAGAGAGCTTGGGGTTCTACTTGTGTTTGCGCCGCGGAGAGAAGATCGAGAAGATCATGAGAGTGTGTATAGTCTTTGGGATTTTCCTCTAGAGGCCGCACCAGTTTGACCAGATTCGAATTGAGACGACAGATGTTGGCCTTGAAACTGAGAAAGTCGCGCAAGGAGAGGAGCTGTTTGGAGCGTGGATCGAGGAGCTGCTCTTCTCCGCTTGCGTGCAGTGTATTTAGGAGCCTTTCTACAAGGCTTGGGGCGTTTTTTCCATAGATCCCTAGAGAGTCGCCCGGTTTAAAGTCCAGCTCTTGTCCCTTCAGGCACAAACGGACATGATAGGTAGGTTTGGAGGAGGGGTTTTTGGTTAAGAGAGAGCGTTGCAGAACGGTTGCATTTGCAATTTTCATAGAAGACAGGGTACAAAGGTGAAAATGAAACTTCTCATGACCATTGCCCTCCTCTTAAGTGCTGCCAGTTGCGGTGAGTATGGGTACCACCCCCATTACATCATTTCCCATGAGGAGCCTCATGAGAACGAGGAGGAGTCTTCTCCTCCGGCGCGATAGTTAAAAGGTCGGTTCCTGCTTTTTGTCGCCAAGCTTTAGTCAGAAGAGAGCTCTGTTTGCTAGAGAGTCCTCCTAAAAACTCGATGGCTTGGAGCAGACGCGCGCGCGTGCGGTGTCTTCCGAGGAGATCTACTGCATCAAAAAGAGAGGGACCGCTCGATTTGCCCGTTAAGGCGATGTAGAGAATGGGCATGATCGTTTTTTTGTGAGAGGTGCCAAAAACCTCTGCGATTTCGTGAGAGGCTTTTTCCATGCCATTTTTTCCCCAGTCTTCCTGCTCATCGAGGCTCCAGATGAGAGCTTGAAGAAGGTAGCAGACTTGCCCGGGCTTTACCTGGTTGGGGCAGAGGAGCTCTTGGCTTAAGGGAATCTGGTTAACAAAGAGAAAAGAGCTGAGTTCCATGAACTGGCCAAAGGTTTTCATCCGGAGGCGACAGAGAGGGATGAGCCTTTCCATGAAATCGTCATTGAATGCCCACTCTTTGAGCCGTGGCCAGAGCTGCTGCTCGGGGATCTGGTTGATGAGATACTGCTGGTTGATCCAGTCGAGCTTGAGAGGATCAAAGAAAGCCCCTGATACCCCGATTCGCTTCGGATCGAAGGTGTCGATGAGCTCTTGCAGGGAATAGATCTGTTTCTCCTCGGGGTGGCTATATCCCATGAAAGAGAGAAAATTGAGAAGCGCCTCGGGCAAGTAGCCGCTGTCGCGGTAGTAAAAGATCGAGGTGGGGTTTTTGCGCTTGGAGAGTTTTTTGCCATCTTTGCCAAGGAGAAGCGGCATGTGCATGAAAATGGGAGGTTTCCACCCAAAGCTTTCATAGAGCAGGATGTGCTTGGGCGTGGAGGTCATCCATTCATCGCCGCGGATCACATGGGTGATCTTCATGAGGTAATCATCGACGACGTTTGCAAGGTGATAGGTCGGAAAACCATCCGATTTGAGCAGAACCTGATCATCGATATCGGCCCAGGGGACGCTGACGCGTCCTTTGATCGCATCGTCGTAGATGCACTGGCCTGATAGGGGCACTTTGAGGCGAATGGTAAAGGGCTGACCCTCTTGCTCGCGCTGTTTAACCTCTTCAGGGGGGAGATCGCGGTAGCGCCTGTCGTAGCCGAAGGAGAGCCCCTTTTCTTGAGAGACTCTTCGCATTTGGGCAAGCTCTTCTGCCGTTGCAAAGCATTTGTAGGCGTGGCCTGAATCTAGGAGCTTTTGAGAGTACTCTCTGTAGATCTCATAGCGCTCTGACTGGCGATAAGGGCCGAAAGGGCCGCCTTTATCTGGACCTTCATCCCATTCAATCCCTGCCCATTGGAGCGACTGATAAATGGCAAGCTCATACTGGTCGCGCGAGCGGGTCTGGTCGGTATCCTCGATCCTCAAGATGAACTGCCCCCCAAAACGGCGGGCAAAGGCGAGGTTAAAAAGGGCCATGTAGGCCGTTCCGACATGGGGGTCGCCAGTCGGTGAGGGGGCAATGCGTGTGCGTATGGTCATAGAGGGGTATTTTACTTGAGATGAGACTTTACTGGCCAGCGGCAATCGGCTGAGATTCTCTCATGAAGAAGATGAGATCTTTCATGATGTTGCATCCTTCGATGAGCTGCAGGTCGCTCTGGCCAAAGGGTTCAAAAGCTTCCTCCTCGGCTTCTTTATCAGAGAGTTGTTTAAGGAAGTTTTTGTAATTTTTGCTTTGCTCAAGCCTTTCCCCGGAGTTTTTCTTAAGGTTCTCTACATAAGGATCTAAAGTATTTAAGATCGGCTGTAGATTGAACTTGTAGAGCCGGCTAATTTGCGCTCTGTGCATCATCGGCACATCAGCTAAGGTATCTTCAAAATTGGAAGCAATCTGATCAGTTTCAAGGGGAAATTTTGCAAATTTTTCCCCTATGTCTAAATGGGAATAGATTCCAGGGACCACAATGTCTGCCTTTACGCCTGTCAGCTGAGGGCTTTTGCCAGAGACAGTATAGTAGTAGCCACGGGTGACTTTGAACTCTCCCTTGGGATTGACCTTGCCAAAATGGGCCGCCTCTAGGGTAAAGGTCTGAAAAGTGCCCTTTCCATAGGTCCTCTCATCTCCAACCACGAGCGTGCGTCCATAATCTTGGAGTGTTTGCGCCACAATTTCAGCGGCAGAGGCGCTTGTGCGGTTTGTTAAAACAAGCAAGGGGCCATCCCAGATGGGAGTTCCCTCGATGTTGCGCAAGTGCTGCAAAAATCCGGTGTTGTCTTTGACTGAGACAACGATCCCCTTTTTGATGAAAAGGCCTGTGACGGCAACAGCTTGCGGAAGAAGCCCTCCTGCATTGTCTCGGAGATCTAAAATGATCCCTTTGAGGTGGTGGGTTGTTTTAAGTGTTTCAATGGCTTTTGTCAGGTCAGAAGCAGAGGAGCTGTTTCCATCTTGGTAGAAAGAAAAAAGATGCAAGATGCCAATGGTTCCATCTCCATAGGGTTCATGCTTGATGTCGAGTCGCGACTCTTTGAGGACGACCTCTTCTCTTGCAATTTCGATGTCGAGTTTTTCTTCGATCTTTTGCTCTCCCTCACCGATTTCGCGCAAAATGGTGAGAATCACAGCCGTTCCCTTGGGACCTCGGATGAGTTCGACCGCTTCTGTAATGTCCATGCCTACAACGGGCTGGCCTGCAACTGCGATGATTTTATCCCCCACCTTGAGCTTGCCACTTGTGCTTGCAGGACCATCTTCGATGAGCCTGACTAGAGTAAATCCATTGAGATCATCGCGCAGTTTGGCTCCAATGCCAAAAAGACGCTGCTGCACCTGGATCATGAATTGGCTTGCTTCTGAAGGGGTAAAGTAGGTGGTTTGTGAATCGAGCGCGGCACTGACCGATTTGAGGGTGAGAGAAAGGACAAGCTGGGCCCTTTCCTTGGGCGAGGTAGAGACAAGCTCCTCCTCGTGGCTAAGTCGCCTTTTTTCTAGCCTTTTGAGAAACTGCTCTTTCACGTCGGTATCCAGCTTTTCTGCCGATTCCATCTGCAGGGCGCGAATACGCAGGACTCGGTTTTCTAGCTGTCCTTCATCTTTTGCCCACGAAAGATTTTTAAACTCTTTGGGGTCGATTTTACGTGGTAGGGTAGAAAGCGCTATCCGTTTTTCAATAGAGCCCCGCCTAGCCACTGCGCTGAGGATGACACCATGGAGTTCCTCAAAGGATTTAAAATTTTCTTTTTTGATCTCGCTAATGGTTTGCTTCAATAGCTCGGGCTCGGGACTTTTCCATTTAAGTACCTCATTTTCAACTAAATAAGTCTTGATTGGATCGAGAAGGTCAAGGTAATTGCTAAAGGCACGGGTAATGAGCTCAGGGGTGAGCTCATGGTGCGAGGCGTGAGCCTTTAGGATCTCCTCGAGCTTGACCCTCGTGTCTTTGGGGGTTAGTTCGGGGGGTTTGGCTCCAAAAAGGGAGCAAAAGAGCAGGAGGGGGAGAAAAAGGAGCCATTTCCTCATATTTGAAAGGATACCTCAAGCTTTCTTTTCGGGTCAGCTTGTTTTTGTAAAGTATTGATTTTTAAAGTGATAGGGCAGAAAAATCGGGCTCTTTTTAATAAAAGATGAAATTAGGGGTTGATTTCAAGTCCCTTTTATGTGAAGATAATTATCTACTTGGGTACACGGATAATAATAACATTAAGGAAAGATGAAAATCCGCCGTGGGAAAAGACTTAAAGAGTGTAGTAATGGAGGATAAAAATGAGCAATGAGCACATGCACTCACAAAGCGATGCTGCTAAAAAGACACCTCAGATAGAGGCTCAAAAGTCAGGCAAGCAGCTCGTTTCTATTAGTGAGGCGGCAAAGATCAATAATGTCACAAGACAGGCGATCTACGTTGCAATTAAGCAAAAAAAGCTAAAAGCTTTTAAAGATGCCACGAGATGGACGATTGATTTGAGTGATTTAGAAGAGTACAGAAAGCAAAAATACTCGCGCACCAAATCGATCTTTAATGGAGAGCTGCTTTTCGACAACAAGAAGGGTTTCTACTCTGTTAATCAGGTTGCGAAGATGCTTGGAGTTCCTGCGCAGAAGATTTATTATGCGACCCGTATCGGTCTCATGAAGGCTTCTCGTAAGGGCGCTGCATGGGTCATCCACATCGAGGACATTAAAGGATATCAGGAAAATTATCTGACGAAAAAAGTGCAGACTTCTCAAGCAAGTTAAGAAGTCCGATTTCTTTTTTTTGAATTTTTTTCGATTGTTGGCCTATAATCAAGATCACTCAGTTTTACTGAGTGATTTTTTTTATGCAGTGGGATCTCACAACTCTCTATTCAAACTCTGAAGAGGCAAAAAAAGACCTCTCGATAGGTCTTTCCTCCCTTGTCTCTTTTTCCTCTCATCTCAAAAACTCCACCCTGGAGAAAGCCTGCCTTTGCCTCCAGGAGGCTGCGGTACTTTTTAAACAGCTCCAGTCCTACGCGAGCTGTGTTTTAGCCGTTCATCCCAGCGATCAGAGGGCTGGGGCTCTTCTTGCTCAGACAGGAAGCCTTGGTGCGGGGGTAGAGACAGCCCTATTTAACCTCGGTCTTGCGCTGAGTTCCTCCGAAAATTTAGAGTCGCTTTTGCAAAAGCAGCCCCATCTTGCCTATTTTCTTAAAGAGAGGGCCACTTTTGCAAGGCAAGGGCTAGATAGCCCGCGAGAAGAGCTCATCCAAGCGCTCTCTATAGACGGGTACCACAGCTATTGGAATCTCTATCGCCTCGTTGTAGGGAAGCTCTCCGTTCCCTTTGAGGGAAAACAGCTTTCGATGGGCCAGGCAGATAGTCTCTTGCTTCACCCCGATCGCTCGATTCGAAATCGCCTTGCCCCTCTCTATGAAAAAGCTTGGGCGCAGCAGGCAGATCTCATTGCGCAGTTTCTCAATCATCTCTCTGGGTTTCGTCTTCAGGTCTACGAGCAAAGGGGGTGGACAGACCTTCTCTTCGAACCGCTGCGCGGCAATCGTATGGAGAAAAAAACCCTCGATGCGATGTGGGAAGCTGTCCTACAAAGCCGCCCGCTTTTTCTGCGCTATTTTGCAGCAAAAGCGCGCCATTTGGGAGTGGAAAAACTTTCCTGGCACGATCTTCAAGCGCCCCTTGGGAGTGAAAGGGGGAGGAAAGGGGAGAGTGAAGGCAAAGAACTCATCTCCTACGAAGAGGGAAAAGAGCGGGTTTTGCGCGCGTTCAAAGCCTGGCATCCCCCTCTAGAGGCTTTTTGTCGCAGCGCTTTAGAGAAAAAATGGGTCGAGGCAGAAAATCGCTCAGGGAAACAGGCGGGCGCTTTTTGCTACTTTTTCCCGAAAGAGCAGGAGAGTCGAATTTTTATGACCTATCAGGGAACTTTCGGTTGCGTCCAGACACTTGCCCATGAACTTGGGCACGCCTATCACAGCCATTGCATGAAGGGTCTCCCTCACTTTGCTCAAGAATATCGGATGAATCTTGCTGAAACGGCCTCAACGCTTGCCGAAACTCTTGTCATCGAGGAGCTTTGTAAAAATGCAGCCTCTTCTACAGAGAAGCTTTTCCTGCTCGACCACAAGCTGCAAAGGGCTGCTGTTTTCTTCACCAATCTTCATGCCCGTTTTCTCTTTGAACTCTCTTTTTACAAGGAGCGCCAAAAGGGCTTTGTCGACAAAGACAGGCTCTGTTTCCTCATGGAATCTGCACAAAAAGAGGTGTTTCAAGATAGTCTAGAGGCCTATTTTCCACTTTTTTGGGCGTCGAAACTCCACTTTTATTTAACAGAAGATCCCTTTTACAACTTTCCCTATACCTTTGGTTTTACTTTGAGCCAGGCCTTGAAAAAATCGCCTCAAAAAGTCGATCTTTTCTTAGCAGATAGCGCCTCTTTTTCCTCAGAGGAGCTTGTGCAAAAGCACTTGGGGATTGACCTTAGGGATCCCAAGTTCTGGAGGGAAACGATAGGCTCTTTTTCAAAAGATGTAGAGGAGTTTGTGAGATTATGATGCTCGACTTCATGAAATATGCAACGATGGCCCCCTCAACGCGCAACACGCGTCCTTGGCTCTTGCATTTTACCGAGCAGCGCATACGCATTCTACCCGATTTGACGCGCTGGCTTCCCTTTGATGACCCGGATCAGAAACAGCTCTACATGAGTCTGGGATGTGTTCTAGAAAATTTAACTATTACAGCAGCGGCTTTGCAATACGATACGGAGCTAGAGTTCAATCTAGAGGGAGAAACACCAGAAATCGCGCTCCATTTGACCCGCAGTCCCAAGCTGGAAAAGCAGCCTCTTTTCGACATGCTCGATAAGCGCTCTACCCACAGAGGTCATTTTGGTAAACAGCCCGTTCCCAAGGAGCCTTTCGAGGCTTTGCGAAAAGTGGGTGGAGAGGTTCTTTTTCTCAGCACCGATCCGGAGATCGCAAGACAGATGGAGGATCTCAACATCCAAGCCGAAGTGGAGCTCTATAGCAATGTCTCATTTTGCCAGGAGGCAGCAAAGTATGAGCTGGCCACTTGGCTCCATTCCAACATCTGGGCTCCCAAGCTCCATCTTTTAGCCTGCTTAGCTCTTGGAAAGGATCCCTCCTGGGCTCGGATTACAGCGCCTCTTGTGGGGTTGCTCTTTATCCGGAGCTTCAAGCGCAAGGATTTGGTGATGACAGGTTCTTTGCTTCAAAGGCTTTTTCTCACGGCTACCTTGCATCACTTAAAATTTCGACCCATTAGCAACTGTTTACGCGAGGAAAAAGGGCGCAAAATCCTCCAGAGCTTAAGCGCGCGTCCCTCCTCCCTCCCCGCCGTTGGATTTTACTGCGGTTATGCTCTTACGTAGTACCCCTGCCCGAGTGCGTGCCCGAGTGCGTGCCCGAGTGCGTGCCCGTGCCCTTGCCCGGGAGATGATGACCCCGCGCGCAACTCATGGATAAATTTCGGGCACGGGCACGATATTCGGAATAGGGTCTTGCCTATTGCTGGGGATTGAGATATATCAATGAGCATGAGACGCTTTTTTCTGCAGCTGCTTTTCTCTCTAGCAGCACTCCCTTCTCTTCTCTCCTCCTCGACACAGACACAGGCCTCCGTTCCCTCAAGCGCAGAGGCAATGGAAGAGTATGTGGAGGAGGCCAAGCAAAATATTCTGCAAACAGTCGATGAGCTTCTTGCGATTCCCCATGAGGAAAAAACCTTTCAAACGGTGATGAAGCCATGGGATCGTCTTGGCAATGATCCGATCGAAAAGTTTAGAACGCTTACCTATCTCACAGATTCTGATCTGCCCGAAAAAAACGATGCTCTCGAGGCAATGGATGGACTGAAGTCTTTTGTCGTGGAAACTCTCTTTCAAAACGGCGAGCTCTACCGCTCTTTGCTTGGACTTGTGAAGAGAGTTTCGCAGCAAAACATTCCCTTAACTCCTTACGAGCGCTATTACCTTTATTGTCTACTCGATGGCTCTGAAATGGTGCAGGAGAAACTGACCAGAAAAGAGAGGGAGGAGATCATTCAATTAAAAACCTACCTTGCCAAACACAAGATCCAGCCCTACATCTATTTGGAAAGTAGTGCTCCGATCAGAGCTCCTGAGGCCAAGTTTAGCGTCTTGACGCTCAATACCTGTTTTGTTCCAGGAAAATTCCCTTTCCTCTTTGGAGGGGTCTCTCTGCCCTGGCAAAAGAGAGTGGGCAAACTTAAAGAAAAGATCCTTCAAGCAAGTGCCGATGTGGTCTGTCTCCAGGAGGTGTATACAGAAGAAGCCTCCTACGCTTTGTATGAGGCGCTCAAAGATACTTACCGGTTTTTTTATGGGGCCATTGGGCCTCGGCCTCTGAACTTTTCCTTAAGAGCATTTGGGCTGCCGAGCGGCCTTTTTGTGGCGAGCAAAGTCCCGATCGAAAACCCGCAATTTACCCCCTTTGTCAAAGTAGGGGTTCCTGTCAATTATGGCTTCTTTGACTTTACCCTCAAGAGTCAATCGGGACGGCCTCTGGCTCATCTCTACACAACGCATCTTCAGGCTCTGGATACAGAGGGATTTGCTGAGATCCGCGCGGAGGAGTTTGGAGAGATCTTAAAAAAGATGCAAAAAGATGTGGAAAAAGAGGGCTCAAATCTTCCCTTTTTCCTCTGTGGGGATTTAAATATTCCTTACGGTTCGAAAGAGCCGGGCAGACAGATCATCGAGGCCTATTTTTACGATGCCTACAATAAAGAGGGAAGCGTTGTCTGCGCAAGCAATCGAACCTGCACCGATTACTTTAGTAACTACCTGCTCTCCAAGACCAAAACCTTGAAGGAAATCGATCCCAATTTTCAGATTCTCGATTATACATTAGTGCTTCGATCTTTACCGGGCGCTCAGCCTTTGGCCTACTCTTGCAGGGCAAATGCAGAGCTGTTGCTCATGAACAGTCTCGATGAGCCAGACCAAGCCATTAGTGACCACCATGGCCTGCTGGTCAAGCTATACCCGGCTCCTCAATAACCTGAAAGTCGCGGATCTGCAGCTGGATGCTCGATTTGTTTTGAAAGGTGTTGATGTAGGGGGTAAAGGCAAGTCTTAAGGTGAGCCCTTTCTTGCACAGCTCGGGTCGCCTGTCTGCCATCCCAAACCCGATTCCCTCAAGTACCCGCTCCTCTTGCTCAATATAGAATTTCAGATGGCTCTTGCCGACCACCTTAGGGGGCCAGGTTTGCCTTGCGATCGTATAGAAGATGGGAATGGGGTTCTCGTGACCAAAAGGCTCAATGAGGCTGAGTGACTCCATGAAATCAAAGGTCAGTTGCCGAAAATCGATTTTCGCACTCAGATGTAATTTGGCAACCACATCCTGTTCTTTGAGCAGATCATCTGCAGCTTGGATGAAGAGCTTTTTAAAGGGTTCGATATTCTCTGCCTTAATTGTAAGTCCTGCGGCATAATCGTGACCGCCAAAGTTCTCAAAGAGATGGGCATGTTTGCGCAGGATGGGTAAAATGGGGAACTCGGGGATGGTGCGGATCGATCCCTTGCCAATTCCTTGATCGATGGCGATGATCACAGTTGGCCTGTTGTATTGTTTGGCAATGCGCGCCGTGATGATCGGAATGATGCCCGGGTGCCATTTGTTAGAATAGAGAAGAAGAGCGCGGTGCTTGAAGATTTGGGGGTGTTTGAGCAAATATTTTTCAATTTCCTCGCTGTCGCGCCTTTCAATCTTTTGCCGTTCCATATTATTGAGATCGAGTTCTTTGGCAAGGGTTTCAGCTGCCTCCGGATCGTGGATGAGGAGCAGTTCCACTCCCTTATTGGGATCGGCAATTCGACCTAAGCTATTGAGACGAGGGGCTACTTTGGAGGCAATATCGGTCGGGGTGGTTTCGCTGACGTTCACTTCACAGACGCTAAAGAGCTTGGAAAGCCCAATGCGCTTGCCCTTGCGGATTTGGCGCAGCCCATAGCGGACAAAGATCCGGTTTTCACCGCGCAGCGATCCAAGGTCTGCAATTGTTCCGAGGGCGACAAGATCGAGATAGCGCTTTAAATCGATTTTATTTGGGCTGATCTCACCGCTGGTGATGAGGAGGTTGGTGATGCCATGAGCGAGTTTGAACGCCACTCCCACCCCCGTGAGATCGCGGTTGGGGTAGGTGCTGCCCTTCAGTTTGGGATTTAAAGTGGCCACGCAGTGGGGCAAACGGGCGGTGGGTTCATGGTGATCGGTGACAATCACATCGATGCTCTGTTTAACTGCCTCTAAAATCTCATCGGCAGAAGTGATTCCGCAGTCGACTGTGATGAGCAGTGAGCAGCTTTCCCTTGTTGCAAAGGCGAGCGCATCCATCATGAGGCTCTGGGTTGGAGAGCTCCGATTGGGGATATAGGCGTAGGATCTAGCGCCAATAAAATTTAAGAACTCGGTGAGAAGAGTGGCTCCACTGATTCCATCGACATCATTGTCGCCAAAGATGAGAATGCCTTCTTTGTTGTTTAGTGCCTTGAGCACCCTGGCAACTGCCCGATCCATCTCTGGAAAGAGGTGGGGATCGAGCAAATCGGGGAGTTTGGCATAGAGAAAATCGTGGATTTCCTCTAGGCTTTTGAATCCTCGCCCAGCCAAGACCTGGGCTGTGACGGGGTGGATGTTGAACTCTTTGATAATTGCATCATTCCAAGTCTCGTCGACCTCTGGGTAAACCCAGAAAGTTGCATCCTGTCGGTATGCTTTTTGCATTTTTCATACATCCTGAAAAGAGCGCCCTGCAACCGATGGAAGATATTCAAGTTCCTGGGGAGTAAAGAGAGAACCATTCCTGTCTCTAACGTCATAGGCTAAGCACGCTTTTCTTTAGTTAATAAGTCTTGTCCCCATACTTGCACACAAAGAACCTATCTCGCAATTTAAAAAAAATCTATCTAAAGTAAGCGCAAGTTGTTTTTACACTGAGTATTGACAGTTTATAAGCTGAAGGCTCAGGCTCTGTGAGCTCTGTGCTCTCTGTGGTAATTTTTATTTTTTTATTTACCACAGAGAGCGCAGAGCTCACAGAGAGCACTGGTTAGATATAGCGTAATGGCGCTAATCGACACACTTACGATGTTTGGTAGATCTCTTTCCCAAGCGCCCGCTGATGGAAATAGTAGAGCAGCGGTGCAGCGATAAAGAGAGAAGAAAGGGTGCCGAGCACAACTCCGATACTCATGACAAGGGCAAATCCAAAGAGTGTGCTTCCTCCCAAAAAGACAAGAGGGAGAAGGACAAGCAGTGTCGTTCCTGAAGTTAGGGTGGTACGGCTGAGTGTCACGTTTAGGGCGTGATTGACCACTTCCTTAAACGAGGCCTTGCGCATCACACGTAGGTCCTCGCGGATGCGATCAAAAATGATGATCGTATCATTGAGCGAGTAGCCGATGATGGTGACAAGTGCTGCAATCGCATTGAGGTCAATTTGCACAGGGACATGGAGGAAATGGAGTAGCCCAATAAAGCTTAAAGTGAGCAGCAGATCATGTGCTAAGCAAAGAGTAGCCGCTGCGGCATACTTGAATTCGAAGCGAATCGTGATGTAGATGAGAATGGCAAGCAGTGCAATGGAAAGTCCGATAAAGGCGCTTGAGCGCATCGTATCGGAGAGTTGGCCACTGACAGAGGTCCAGTTTTGCTCGAGATGCTTCAAAGAATCAGGGGTGAGTGCAATGCCCTCTCTATTTAAACTGCCGACGACCCACGTGAGGCGTGGATTTTTTTCATAGCTGTAGGTCGGATCTTTTAAATCATATTCGGCAGGCAAAGAGTGGAAGGGTCTGCCGCTCTGCTCCAACCCCTTGCTTAAGAAGAGACGGAAATGGCTGTTTGGCGTGAGCTGCCGCACCTGGATTTCCTGAGCGGTTACCCCACTTGAGACAAGTGCTTTTTCAAGAGAGGCTCTTGAGGGATTTTGTCCTTGCACCTCTAAGGTCAGAGAATAGCCTCCTGTAAAGTCCATCCCTAAGATTGAGTGGCGCTCCCAGATAAAGCAGAGCGCTCCAATGGCGATCACAACAGCTGTGATCACAAAAGCAAGCTTTGACCATTTGAGAAAGTCAAACTTCTCGATCTTGATTAAGCTCGCCATTTTGAGCTCTTTATGTTGCGGGTTTTGAACCCAGCCGGCGAAGAAATAGCGTGTCATGAAAAGCGCGGTGAACATCGAAGAGAGGATCCCAATTGTTAAGGTGATGGCAAGTCCCTTGATTGGCCCTGAATTAAATTGGAGCAGGATGAGCGCGGCAATGAGTGTCGTGATATTGGAGTCAAAAATCGCAGAAAAGGCCTTACGGTAGCCCGCGTGGATTGCAGAGGCGATTCTTCCTGAGATGGCAAACTCTTCTCGTACCCGCTCAAATACAAGAACGTTGGCATCAACGGCCATTCCAAGGGTCAGGATGATCCCTGCAATGGAGGCAAGCGTAAGGGTTGCCCCTAGATTTTGCAAGGCGGCCCACATGATGAAGAGGTTAAAGAGCACCGCAACAGAGGCAACCACTCCTCCAAAGCGATAGTAGCTCACCATGGAGGCAATTGCGAGGACAAGAGCAATGACCGTTGCAATAATGCCGAGCGTTTTCTCTGTAGATCCAAGCTCGGGGCTCACATTTTTTTCGGAAAGAATGCGCGGGGTAAAGGAGAGCGAGCCAGCTTTAAGATCAGCCTCAAGTAGGCTCACCTCTCTTTGGGTGAAGCTCCCTTCAATTGTTCCGCCATCGGATATCGGGTAACTCAGCGCAGGAGCGGTAATCACGCTTCCATTGAGAATGACTGCCATCCTCCAGCCATCACCTCGGGAGAAATGGGCATAGTCTGTCCCTGTGATTTGATCTTTAGCAAACTGTGAGGTCCAGGCGTGGAGATCATCTCGTGGATTGATTTTTTCTCCGCTTGGCAAAGTCTCCTTCCCCTTGATTTCGAAGACGAGGAAATTGCCCTTCGACGGATCGTAACCGGCGTGAACATTTTTCAGATTGGCGCCCTCAACTGCAAAGTTATTGAAAACGATCAGCAGGGGATGGCTCTGGCCATACCACTGCGTAAAGGAGTCGCCGCGGATGACTGCGATCTTGCAGAGAGCGTCATTAAAGAGTGCAGAAGAGGAGCTTTCTAAGGGGCTGGGAAGTCGGAGGCCACTTTCGTAGAGGAGGCGCGTGGCCTCGCTCCTCGGAGCCACCACTTCTGGATCTAAAGAGCTGCCGTGCAAATGTTTCCATGCGATCTGGTTGATCTCCTCTGCATTTTTGTGTCCAGTGACAACCGCTTCGTTCCAAATGGTTTGTAGAAACTGATCGGCCGCAGCAGCTAGAGTGGGATTTTTGGGACCAAACTTCTCATTGACAATATGGAAATACATCGTCGAGGCTTTGATGAGCTCTCCCGCAGAGAGATTTTGACTGCCTGGAAAATCCAGCGAGATTAGATCTCCCTCCTGGCGGATGCTGACCTCTGAGATCCCCATCTTGTTGACACGAGTATAGAGTTGATTGATCCCCTGACGGATCTGCTCTTCTGCTACTGCCGGCTTGCCGTTTTGGTCGCGCAGTTGAATCTGCACCGTCTTGCCACCTGAGAGGTCAAGACCCCAATGCAGAATTTTGCGCTCATCTCCTCGGAAGTACTTGACAAAACTCAGTGCCAAATTGCTCCAGAGAGGGCTGCTTGTCGGTTTTGGCACATCATAGAGAGAAGAGCCTCCAAGCGATAGCTGCGCGCTGTGGTACTCATCGCGCCACTTGAGCAGATCCTCGTGAATGCTGTCGTCAATTTTATTTTGGGCAAGAATGCGCTGATGCACATCGCCAAGCTCGAGTGTTGCATAGCGGCGTGTCCCATAGACAGTAAACGCTTCGCGAGTTGCTTTGAGAAGTGTCTGGAAATAATCCTCATTTTCAAAAATGAAATCACCTGCATAGGTCTTTCCATAGGAGAGTAAACTCCCCGGGTATCCTGCAAACCCCTTTTTTTGCAAAAGGAGCTTGAGTTCATTGAAATCTTTCGCAAACTGCTCGGTCTCTTTTGAGCTTTCAGTGCCAAGTCTCTGGATGATCTTATCCATCCCCTTTGCAATGACGTAGATTGAGCTCATACGGAGATCTTCTTGAGGGACCTGCTTGGAAAAACCAGGCGCATAGATGACAAGCCCGAGATTTTTTTCGGTGGAGGGCAGCGCTTCATAGGTCTCATAGTCAAAGATCGGGAAAGAGTCAGCGACAAGGTCGGGGTGTTTTGGGTGCCAGTATTCTCGAATCACCTTTTTGAGCTCTTCCACCTGCGCTTTGGCAAGGAGCGGCAGACGAAGCGCTAAGATCCCATTGCTGTCTTGGAGTGTAGAAAGAGAGATCTGGAAACCGGTACTTATCGGCGATACGGACTCTTTGGCCAGGCGGCAAGCCTCGGCAATCTCATTGTAGATCGCTCCATCGACCTGCTCGCGTTGCGCGATCTTACCAGCCTTCTCAAGCTCTCTCTGCAAGGCAGTCAGGTCCGGGTAGAGGTTTAGACTAAAGGTTTGTGTGCCAAAGTCTATGACAAGGTTTTGAATGAAGGGATGGCGCCCTTCTAGATCAACCACCTGTTGCTTGGATCCCTTCTCAGCAGCAACATGGGCTGACTGCTCAAGCAGCGTTCCGATTTGCGCAAAATGAAGAGGAGAGCGTCCTTGCCCAAAAGCTGCGCTCTGACGCTTGATCAGCTGCTCGCTGCTCGAAAGAGTCTTTTCCTGAGAAAGAAGCGCGGCAAGCTTCTGCTGCTTGATCCCATCTAAAAAAGAGCCGCTTGCCTGAAGGGTCTGACTTTCCCCCTGAAGCTCAATTCTCTGCAATTTGATCTGGTCTTTAACCTGCGTAAGCATGCGCAAGAAATCGGAAACAACGGTCTCTTTTCCCTCATCGACCTGTGTGTAGGAGGCAAAGTAGCGTCTTGCCTGTGGCGAGTTTTCCCCAAAGGTAGAAACAAACGAGAGCAGATTTTGCGCGACCTTCAGCATGAGCTGCGCCCCTTGCTCATCCGGGCCTGCTCTACCGGCTGCCTGCATCAACTGGCCAGTTTCACTATTGCCTCCCAAAGCAAGAGCCAATTGCAAGAGGCGATCATAGGTCAGCGCTCTATAGAGAGCTGTAGGGCTGCCAGACGAGTCAAATTTATGAGCAAACTCGAAATACTGACTCCTCTTGCCCTCGTCAAGATGCAGAGGAATTTGCCTCTGAACCATGACGGTCTTGGAGGCAACTTTTTGATTGTCATAAAGAGTGAGCTGTTGAGGAACAAAGGGAATGAGGGCCCCCGCTCTTGGCAGATAGCGGCGAAAGATTTCCGCATCAGTCTCATTTTTAAAGGTGACGGCAATAGCGGCCGGGTCATTTGGCTCAAATGCAATAGTCTGTGGATTAAGTTTTAGCAGCTTGCAAAAAGAGGTGAGCCACTTCTCCGCTTCTTTTTCGAGCCCATTGACCCGCTTTATGATCCCTGTCGAAACCAGCTCAGCTCGCCTTGCATCGATCGGGGACTTAAGAGGTTTTGTATAGAAGAAGACAGTGGGGAGAATGTTATAGATCGTGAGGAGAATCACTCCCAAAATCAGATACTTTTGCCAGCGCTTTTGCTTTTCCATAGTTTTTTAGTTAAGATGGAGCTTTTGTGAATTAGCCCTCGCTGTTTCGGCTTTCACGGCAGCCCAAATAGCAGAAACTAAATTTACAGAGCACCAGGGTAAACGATATAAGAGAGAGCTGTCTATAGAAAAATGTGGGCAGTGAAGAGATTTTAGGAGCTTAAAAAATTTAATCAATGATCAAAAAACGTTTTTGTCACATGGAATTTGTCCGCGATGCGGATGGAAGAGAGATGCTTCTCAAAGATGGGAAGTTTCAGGTCATGATGGAGTGGGAAAAGCCCTATATGGAGGCCTGCATTGATGCGCTTGCGCCTACAGGAGATCTGCTCGAGGTGGGATTTGGTTGCGGCTATGCCTCGACCCGGATTCAAACCTATCATCCTCGCAGCCATACGATCATTGAATACCACCCCGTTGTAGCTGAAAGAGCGCGACTCTGGGCCAAAGACTACAAAGGTGTCACCATCATTGAAGATACGTGGCAACAGGCAATGCCACATCTGGGCGAGTTTGATGCGATTTTCTTTGATGATTATCCTCTAGAAGATGAGAGGAAGCAGCGAGAGAATCAAGAAACAAAAAAAGCGGCTCATGCTGTTTTGGAAACAGGCAAACAGCTTTTGAAAGAGGTGGAGGAAAAAATTCCTTTTCTCCAGTCGATCGTCTACACCGAGCAGGCGATCGATGAGTTTCTCATCTCAGCCGAGAAGGCGGCGCCAGAGGTTTATTTGCGTTTTTTCTTTGATCTAGAAAAACGGGGACAGATCGACAGGGTTCTCCTAGGTTATGCCATGAAAAGGCTGCTCGAGCAGAAACTGGTTACTCATCAAGTACTGGAGGCCTTTGTTAAAGAGAGGGAAGCCTCTTCCGCTTTTCTCTTTCAGCATCAGGGAGATCGTCTCTTTCACTTTCTTCAGCTTTGCCTAAAGCACCACATGAGAAAGGGAGCTGTTTTTTCCTGCTACCTAGAAGATGCGACCTCCAAGTTTGAAGATGAGAATTTTTTCACCCAGATCATCACAAACCCCTTTCTCGAATACAAAGAAAGCTGGGTTCCTGTCCAAGTGCCGGAGCACTGCAACTACTTCAAGGGAGACAAGGCGCTCGTCATGACGGTGAGGCTTTTGTAGGCTCAGGTTGATAGGCAAATAACTTTCCGAATATCGTGCCTGTGCCCGTGTGCGTGCCCGAAGAAGTCTTGAATGTGGCGCAACTCGGTATGATTCGGGCACGGGCACGCACACGGGCACAGGCACGAAAAATCTACCCGAAGAAGCTCTTCAGTTTATCGAAAAAGGTCCGTTTGCGGGGGGAATTTTGAGCGGTCTCGAGCTCTGCAAATGATTCGAGAAGTGCCTTTTGCTTATCACTGAGGTCGACAGGTGTTTCGATGCTCACGCGAACATGGAGATCGCCCTGGCCCTGTTTATTGACGTTTTTCACCCCCCCTCCGCGCACACGAAAAACCTTGCCTGTTTGCGTGCCCTCTGGAATGACAATGCGAGCTGTGCCACCCATTGGAGTGGGGATCTCTTTCTTGCAGCCAAGGGCAGCTTCTGTGAAGGCGAGAGGAACTTCAATCAGAACATCATCACCTTCGCGCTGGAATATTTCGTGGGGCGTGACATTGATATACACGTAAAGGTCGCCAGAGGGCCCTCCACCTGCTCCAGCATCGCCGTAGCCGTCCATGCGAAGGCGCATTCCCGAATCGACACCTGGTGGAACCTTGATCTGAATGGTCTCTTTTGCTTTGATACGGCCAGCGCCTCGGCAAGAGGGGCAAGGATTCTTGATGATTTGTCCTTGACCTTGGCACGAGGGACAGACCGTTGTCATGCTAAAAAAGCCGCGCGTTTGGTGAATTTGCCCGGAGCCTCCGCAATGGCCGCAACTGCTGATGCCACTTGGACTTGCAGCGCCAAGACCGTTGCAGGTATCGCAGGGAACCTGACGCGTAATCGCCACCTCTTTTTCTGTTCCGCGAATCGCCTCTTCAAACGAAAGGGTGAGATTCATTTTTTTCGAAGCGCCTTCTCGCGCTCTTCCCTGCCCCCCTTCGGTATCAAAGCCAAAAAATGTCTCAAAAATTGATTCCTGGCCGCCCCCGCCAAAGGCTCCCATGAAGGTGCGCAAGGCATCTTCCATTGATGAAAAACCTCCGCCTGCACCGCCACCTGGCATGCCGCCGGCAAGTGCATCCGCGCCATATTGATCGTAGATTTGCCGCTTTTTCTCATCACTGAGAACCTCGTAGGCCTCTGAGATCTCTTTAAATTTGGACGCGGCTCCCTTATCTCCCTGATTCTTATCGGGATGGTATTTGAGAGCACTTTTGCGATAGGCTTTTTTGATTTCTTCGGCAGAGGCGTTTTTCGCAACGCCGAGAGTTTGATAGTAGTCAGCTGCCATAGAAAAATTTTAGAAGAAAGCAGGCCCTTTCATTTTTTTATACTTGAGAGCTGCTTTGGACTTTGCGCGGCTTTTAACGGAGGGCTTGTCGTAGAAGCGATGGGCTTTTGCCGTTTTCATGATCCCTTCTTTATCAAGCTTCTTTTTTAAAATTCGAAGCGCCTTATCAATTGATTCCCCGACGCGCAGTTTTACACTTGGCATGTCTCTCCTTTGTAGTCCAAAACTAAAGCAATAGATCTCTCATTCTAAGCCATTCATCCCTTAATGAGCAAGATTTTAAGTTTTTATTTGATCCAAAGAGGCTTGATAGGCAAATAATTTTTCGGGTATCGTGCCTGTGCCCGAAGGAGTGGATGGCCCATTCGGATCATTCGGGCACGGGCACGCTTTAGAAGAAACTTTACCTGTCAAGAAAAGGAGGCGATATATGACAAAAGCAGTAGGAGATGGAAACTTGGGTCCTGAATGGGTTAGCGGAGAGAGAGTCTTTCCGAGTTTTAGGCGCATTCATTGGGGTCCCTGTCTAGAATTTGGGTTTCCTGCAAATGCGACATTTAATGACTATTTTGCAAGTTTAATGAAACAGACAGAGCTTCTCAATCAGAGAAAAACCACTAGGGAAGAGCTTCGCCAGCACGTAAACAAAAATTTTAAAAAAGAGCAGGATCTGCTGGACCTTGTAGAGGCGGCGGGGGACGAGGTCCAGATGGCTAAGTGCCTACAAAGACAGTTTAGTGATGCAGGGCTAGTGATGTCTAATGAGGGAAATAGGCCCATGACAGCCGAAGATATATCCACCATGGTCCGGAACAAATTGGCCAAGAAAGATAGGAATTAAGGGTTACCTATAATACAGGGGGGTCAGCTCATCCGCCGAGCAGACCTCTCCTCTCTCAAATTTCTCATACACATACTCTGCTACGATCTTAGGATTCAGCTTCTCGGCTTGGACCAGCAGGCGCTTAAGGGGGGGTGAAAAGCTCTTTTTGTCCACGAGTCTAAAAGGAGAAATGGCGGCCCTGCCACTCTCCTCAATCTGCCCGTCAAAAAGGGCCAGTTGCCCCATTTTGGCATCGGCAAGGAAGGTGAAGGGGCCTGTATAATCCTCTGGCAAAAAAGCGATGGGAGAAGGAAAAGTCACAACAGGCTTTTCAAGGGCAAAAGAGAGGGTCTTGCCAATTGTAACGGCTGTGCGGCTTCCGACATAGGAGCCTGGTCCAATGCCAATGGCCAAGTAGTCGATAGCGGCCAGTTTTGTTTGGCCCAAAAGCCTTTCCAAAGAGCGATGAAGCTCTTTGGAAAGGCTTTTGTCTGCGACAAGGGCAGTAAAACACAAAACGACCCTCCCCTGGCTTATCCCCAGTAGAGCTTCGGTCTGGCTTGTTTCAAGAATTAGAGCTGTCATGCCGCTCTAGTTTACTGAAGCGGGGATTAAAATAAATATTATCTTACTCTTGCCGTTTGCACCATTTTGGCTAAGCTGTTAAATTCATGAGCCGAAGTTTCTTGGATATAAAGTCCAGATTTAAGGAGACAAAAATTTGACCTACAGTGAGTCCGATGAGGAGTCTAAAGAAGAGACCTTAGAAGAGGTCGTTGCCGATGCGGTGCGAGGAGCTAAATCTTCTCATGAGGAAGAGCGCGCGCGCATTGCCCTCCCCGAGGAGCTGTTTCTAATTCCTCTTGTGAGGCGCCCCTTCTTTCCGGGGATGGCGGCTCCTCTTGTGATCGAGCCGGGGCTCTACTACGAGGTGCTCAAGCAGGTGGCAGAAACCGAGCATAAGACGATGGGACTTTTCCTCACGAAAAAGGAAGAGGTCAATATATACGAAATCTCCTTCGAGGATTTTTATAAGACAGGGGTCTCGGCGCGGATCTTGCGCATTATTCCGATGGAACAGGGCGGCGCCCAGGTGATCCTCAGCATGGAAAAGAGGATCTCAATCAAGAAGCCATCTAAAGAGAGCACTGCGCGCCCTTTAAAAGCCAAAATGACCTATCACGACGAGGCCCCCTCTCTCAAGCTCTCTCCGGAGCTTAAAGCCTACTCGATCAGCATCATCACGACAATTAAGGAGCTGCTCAAGCTCAATCCCCTCTTTAAGGAAGAGCTGCAGATCTTTCTCGGCCATTCCGACTTTACAGAGCCGGGGAGGCTGGCCGACTTTGCCGTTGCTCTCACAACAGCAACGCGCGAGGAGCTGCAAGAGGTGCTCGAGACCTTTGATCTGCATCATCGCATTGACAAGGCGCTTGTCTTGCTCAAAAAAGAGGTCGACCTAAGCAAGCTTCAAAATAGCATCACACAGAAAATCGAGGGGACGATTTCCAAGAGCCAGCGCGAGTTTTTCCTGCGCGAACAGCTAAAGGCCATTAAAAAAGAGCTCGGACTTGCCAAAGATGACAAGACCTGTGATTTGGAAAAATTTGAAGAGAGGCTCAAAAAACGCAAAGTGCCCGATGACGCGATGAAGGTGATTCGCGATGAGATAGAAAAACTAAGCGTGCTCGAGGTTCATTCTGCTGAATATGCGGTCTGTCGCAACTATCTCGACTGGCTCACCATCATGCCGTGGGGGATTCAGAGTGAGCTGCCGGCAGTTGAAAAGCAAAATCTCTTGGGCCATGCGCGCAAGATTCTGCAGCAAGATCACTATGGTCTAGACGACATTAAGCAGCGCATCTTAGAGTTTATCGCAGTCGGTAAACTCTCGGGAGGTGTTAAGGGAAGCATCATCTGTCTCATCGGCCCTCCAGGAGTTGGTAAGACAAGCATTGGCAAAAGTGTAGCAAGAGCGCTCGGTAGAAAGTTTTACCGCTTTTCTGTTGGGGGGATGCGCGATGAGGCGGAGATCAAGGGCCATCGGCGCACCTACATTGGAGCTATGCCAGGGAAGATGGTTCAGGCGCTCAAATTCACCGAAGTGATGAATCCGGTGATCATGATCGATGAGGTTGATAAATTGGGAGCCAGTTACCAGGGAGATCCCGCATCGGCGCTGCTTGAAGTGCTCGATCCCGAGCAAAACAAGGATTTTCTCGACCACTATCTCGATGTCCGTGTCGATCTTTCGAGCATCTTGTTTATTTTAACAGCCAATCTTCTCGATACGATTCCCGATCCACTTCGCGACCGTATGGAGATCTTGAGGCTGTCGGGGTATATCCTAGAGGAAAAACTGCAAATTGCAACCCGCTACCTGATCCCGCGCAACTGCGAGAGCATGCACCTTAGCAAAAAAGATATCTCCTTTACCAAGGAAGCGCTCAGGCAAATCATCAATGGCTATGCGCGCGAGGCAGGGGTCAGAAGTTTAGAAAACTACATTAAGAAAATTCTTCGCAAAGTGGCGATGAAGATTGTCAAGAAAGAGGAGAAGCTCCCCATAGAGAAGCGTCCAAAAACACATGCTCCAGCAGGGGTGGAGATCACCGAGCGCTCAGTGAAAGAATACCTTGGCAAGCCGATCTTTACAGGCGATCGCTTCTACAAAAAACTTCCCGTTGGCGTCTGCACGGGCCTAGCGTGGACAGCGATGGGAGGAGCAACGCTTTACATCGAGGCGATCAAAGTTCCCTCTGAAAAAGTGGAGATGAAACTCACTGGGCAAGCGGGAGATGTGATGAAGGAATCCTCCCAAATCGCCTGGAACTACGTCCATAGTACCTTGGATCATTTCCTCCCCAGCCACATTTTCTTCGACCATGAGCAGGTCCATCTCCATATTCCAGAGGGGGCAACTCCCAAAGATGGTCCTTCGGCAGGCATCACAATGGCCACCGCACTCTTCTCTCTGCTCCAAGACAAAGCTGTGAAGCAAGATGTGGGGATGACAGGAGAGCTGACCTTGAAAGGCAAGGTGTTGCCCATTGGTGGGGTGAAAGAAAAGGTGGTGGCGGCGCGTCGAGCGGGCCTCAAAACGCTTGTTTTCCCCAAAGGCAACCTGCGCGATTTTGAAGAGCTGCCCGCTTATGTGAAAAAGGGGCTCACTGTCCATTTTGTCGACTGGTACGAGGAGGTATTTGACCTTGCTTTTGACTAAGAACAAGATCCTTTCTCCAGATGAACTTTCCTCTTGGGTGGAGGAGAGGCGCAACCTTTCTAAAACCATTGTCACGCTCAATGGCTCCTTTGATCTTCTGCATGCGGGCCATCTCCAGATGATTCATACGGCCGCTTTGCAAGGTGACTGTCTGCTCATGCTCCTCAATAGCGACAGCTCAATCCGCCAATATAAGAGTCCCGATCGGCCAATCATTGCTCTTGAATACCGCCTCCAAATGGTTGCCGCCCTTGAAGCTGTTGACGCCGTAAGCTGGTTTGAAGAGACAGATCCGCGCGCCGTTTTAGGGCGGGTTCGGCCAGATGTCCATGTCAATGGAGCCGAGTATGGACCGAACTGTATTGAGGCAGAGGTGGTGAAACAGCATGGGGGAAGAGTGCATATAGTCGATCTTGTGCCCGGACTTTCCACCTCCAAAATCATCGAAAAAATCCAAACCTTAAGCAGGTAATGTCGTGCGTCTAATTGGATCTGTCGAAAACGAGAAGCAGGCCTTTATTTTTTATTCCTTTCTGTTGCAGATGGGGATCCATAGTACCTATGAACCCTACACAGACTCTTCTACGAAAAAAGAGGAGATCCATCTCTGGGTCTATGAGGAGGAGTTTGTCGATCAAGCCATTAGCCTCCTTGAGGAGTTTAAACAGAGCCCCTCCGATCCGCGCTTTGCCGATATTCCGCTACCTTTTACCCCTCCTCAGCCTCCCGACTTGATTGCCGAGCGCTATGCCGAAAGAGAAAAGAAGCAGCCGCAGGGGGCTTGGCACAAGACCATTCGCGTGCAAAAACAGGCGCGAAAAGCCGCATTTGCCAAACCCTTTACAACGGCGGTCATTTTTCTCTGTGCCCTTCTTTTTTTCTTCACCTTTTTAGAAGAAAAAGCGCTCCTGAGGCAAAAGGGACTACTGGGAACTCAGCTTGGCAGCGTGCCACTTGAAAAAGAGCTCCTGTTTGATTATCCCCCTCGCATGCAAGCGCTCGATGATTGGATACAAAAGAGCGATCTAAAGTCCTTTAAAGCACTCTCCGACCTTCCAAAAAGCGACCAAACAGAGCTTGAAACCATTCAACAGATCCCCACTTGGACAGGCCTTGTCCCCTTTTTCCTCTCCAAGCTCAAAGGCAAATCGAATGAGGCCGATTTTCACTCTCCCCTTTTCCCCAAGATCCGTCAAGGGGAGTTCTGGCGCCTCTTTACCCCTTGCCTACTCCACGGCGGCCTTCTCCATATCCTCTTCAACATGTCGTGGGCATGGCTCCTGCTCGGTCAAATCGAGGGACGCCTCAAGCTCTGGAAACTGACCCTTCTCATCCTCATCATTGGAGTCCTCTCAAACGTTCTCCAATATCTCATGAGCGGTCCCTTCTTTGTCGGATTCTCTGGCATCATTGTCGGCCTTGTTGGCTTTATCTGGATGCGGCAAAAGCTGGCGCCTTGGGAAGGCTACCCTCTCCACCCCTCAACAACCCTTCTCATTCTCATTTTCATCGCCGCAATGGTCGGCATTGACCTGATCAGCAACCTTCTCTTCCTCTTTGGAGTAACAGACAGTATGTTTCAGATTGCCAACACAGCCCACATCGTAGGCGGGCTCTGTGGCGTGCTCCTCGGCCGGCTATCTTTCTTTGCAAGAGCTCCCGCATGACCATTCGCGATCTGACCATCCTCGGCTGTTCAAGCCAGCAACCCACTCGCAAAAGAAACCAAGGCGCCTATCTCCTGCGTTGGAACGAAGAGGGATTCCTCTTTGATCCGGGGGAGGGAACGCAGCGTCAGTTCATTTTTGCCAACATTGCCCCTACCTGTGTCACCCGTATTCTCATCAGCCATTTTCATGGAGACCACTGTCTGGGACTTGGCTCGATGCTCATGCGACTGAACCTCGATAAAGTTTCTCACCCGATCCACTGCTACTATCCCGCCTCGGGGAAGTCCTACTTTGACCGCCTGCGCTATGGAACCATCTATCACGAGACGATCCGCGTCATCGAGCATCCTGTTTCATCAAATGGAGTGGTCGACCAAGATGAAAATTTCACGATCGAGGCTCAATTCCTTGAGCATGGCGTCGACAATATTGGGTGGAGAGTCACCGAGAAAGACTGCTGCAAATTTGACAAAGAGAAGCTTAAAGCCCGTGGCATCGAAGGCTCGCTTGTCAAGCTCCTCGAAAAAGAGGGCAAAATCACCCTTGCCGACCAGACGATCCATCTAGACGAGGTCAGCTGGATGCGCAAAGGGGACACCTTTGCCATTGCCATTGATACTCTTCCCTGCCCGGCTCTTCTGAAAGTCGCCCAGGGAGCCAAGCTCTTCCTCTGCGAAAGCACCTACCTCGAGGAACATAAGGAGCTAGCCAAACAGCACCGCCACCTGACGGCTGCCCAAGCGGCCCAAGCGGCCAAAAAAGCAGGAGCCTCCAAACTCATCCTCACCCACTTCTCCGCTCGTTATCTAGATCTGCAGCCCTTCCTGGACGAGGCAAGGCCCATTTTCCCGAATACCCACGTCGCCGATGATCTGAAGAAGTTTGCTTTTGAGCGTTAGGATTTGACCCTTGCTCTCGATCTTTTGCGAGGTTTTGAGAGGCGAGCAGAGGTTTTGCGCTTAGGGTTGCGTGTCACAGTGCTTCGTGAAAGTAATCACTATATTTTGATAAATTCATATGTTACCCCAATATCAGCGGCTACATTGCATTCTCCAAATTAGGGATGTTTTCCCACCAAATTTTTTCAGCTGCATTTTCTATTGTAGAAAAATCTTCTATGCAAGGCTTTGGAGGACAAGAACACCATTTGAAACTCTACTTTGTTTTGATTAATTTCAAAGTGAAAGATTTCCGCGTCTTCATATTTCATTCTCAAAACGTCAGGATAATGTTGATTGTTTTCTTTTAAACTCTTTACGCCTTCTATATGTAATCTTCCTCGAATCCTATCATCTTTTGAAAGAGCAACATCATCTGTTATGTCTTCTTCGTCCATTTCTGCGCTTTCCATGGAAATTGTTATTTCGTTCTCAGTATGATTTATCGCAATAATTGAACCATCATGAAATAAAGATGAGCCGTTCACGAAACAAAACATATTTTTTAATTTTTTCCTAATATGGTTCCAAATAACATTCTGGCAACTCTATTGAGTTGCCATCTCCGAACTCAAGTGTATAAAACCAAGCCTCTTTATTTTTAGTAACTATCCCTTATCTTTTTTAAAGTAGTCGTCAGAAAGATCTGGAATGTTTTCCCAATAAATTTCTTCCGCTTCTATTTCGATTGTGCCAACGTCATCTGTTCGTGGTTTTGGAGGAAAATTCGTCCATTCAAGGAGGAGGAAGACTTTATTATTATCAATTTCAAGATCCAGGATTTCTCCATCGTCATATTCCTTCCAAGGAATTTCTTTGCCTTCTTTATGATCTACTTTGATCCATTTGACATCTATCAGGCATAATTTGCCTTTTAATGCGTTATCTTTCGATAAAAATTTTCTATCTATAGGCTCGTCAGACTCAATCTCACAGCTTCGAAGAAAAAGTTCTATGTTATTTTCTTTTCTTTTTGCGCCGATGAACCCACCATCATGAAAATAACCTGTGTATTTTTCAATATTCATTTATTTTTCTGGGGCCCACTGAATTTTTTCAGCCTCTATTTCAATTTTACTAACATCCGTCTTTCGATTTTTTGGGGGAAAGTTCTTCCATTCGACAAGCAGAAAAATTTTATTGTCTTTAATTTCAAAATCCAGGATATCCCCATCGTCATATTGCATCTGAAAGGCACCCTCATATTTTTTGTTTCCTATTTTAAAGCTTTTGATATTGTAAATATTTAATGTGCCTTTTAATGTATTAGTGGATGACAGTAGATTTTTGTCTGTAATTTCATCCAAGTTTTCTATTACAGAGCTTTCAAGAGAAAAATATATGTTATTTCCTGCGTGTGAAATGCTATTTACATATCCATCGTGAAAATAATCTGTGTATTTAGCAATATTCATTTTTCTCCCTTATTTATTCATGAAGGATATAGATGAGATGGGTCACTAATGTTCAGGACTGGATTATCATTTGCATCTAAATATTCATCGAATCGGAAAGATCTGGAATATTTTCCCAATGAATTTTTTCAGCTTCTATCTCGATTGTAGAAAAGTCAGACTTTCTCTGCTTAGGCGGATAATCTGTCCATTCGATGCCTAAAATTACTTTGTGCTTCAAAACCTCAAAGTCTAGAATACTACCGCTGTCATATATTTTTTTTAGTGTGCCAGTAAAAGGCTCGTTGTTTATTTTGATTTTTCCTATCCCGTCTAAATAAAGTTTTCCTGCAATTCTATTCTTATTTAAAGGTGGCATATTTTTTATCATATGTTCTGGAATTATTTCGGCGCTTAACATTGAAATTTCGATTTTATTTCCCACGTGTTTGAAATTGATTAAGCTACCATCGTGAAAGTAGCTACTATATTTTGATAAATTCATATATTACCACAATATCAGAGGTTACATGAAATTCTCCAAATTAGGGATATTTTCCCACCAAATTTTTTCAACCTCAATTTTAATAACTGAAAATTCATTTACTTCTGGTTTGGGAGGAAAGTCTATCCAGTCTATCGATAGCTCAATAGAATTTTTGGTGAGCTCAAAATCAAAAATTGTCCCTCTGTCATATTTTTTTTCAAGTCTTCCTAAAAACGATTTTCCACCTATTACTATACTTTTGATTCCCTCAAGGTGTAGTTTCCCTTGGATGCTATCGTCTTTTGAAAGAATAATGTTATCTTTGACATCTTCCTTATCCATTTCCGCACTTGCCATGGAAAATTCAAGGTTTTTTCCTGTATGTCGAATATCCATAACTGAGCCATCATGAAAGAAAGCCGCATATTTAGAAATCTCGATCAATTGCGAGGGCAGCAACATGGGTTTATTTAGCACCATCTTCTTCTAAATATTTTTCAGGAATTTGTAAAGAACTGCCATTAAGAAATTCTACAGTATATAACCAATCGCTTCCTATGCAATCATAAGCAGCGGCAGCTTCCTCCGAATCTATGTCAATCATTCCGCAAATAAATCCAAGTTCAGAAGGATGGTATTTTTCTGGTGCATTTTTCGAAATTCTTATCGCTTCACCGTAATCAAATTTACTTTTTTTATCTTCCATGTGATGCCTCCTTATTATCTTTTCAAAGGCAACCAATCGGTACCATCTGGATTAGTAATACCTGGTACATGAGCATGTGGCTCATTTGCTCTTACATCAGTATGTTTGGGTGGCGGATGCCCTCCTCCATCTTTACGCTGGCCCGTAGGTTCTCCTTTGGGGCCCACTCCTGGTTTCATTTCTTGAACCCATTTTCCGTCCTTTGATCCAGTAAGCCAGTTACCTTCTGGTACTTTAATCGCGTTACCTGCCTCATCCACGACAACCACCTCTCCGTCAACAGGTCCATCAAAAGGATTTGTATTGTGTTTTTTCTTTTCCTCTACTTCGCAAGATGCCTCGGATTGCATCGAATACTCTGCGTAATCATCTGCAGCAGAATAGCTGTCTCTTCTTTCATTTAGCGTCTGAATAGCCTTATACCCTCCATAAGCAACCGCTCCAGTTATAACCCCAGCAATAGCATAACCAGCATAAGCAGACAAAGCGGGAAGCGCTGCTTCTGCACCCCAAAAAAGCAGAGGAATTAGAAAAGCAAATTGGCCATCTTGATCTTTATAGAGAAAAGGATTGTTGAAGACATACTGGTAGAGATTAGCTCCGTCTACAAATCCCGCAGGATCTGTGGTGATCCATCTAGCAAATTCGGGGTCGTAATACCGTTTACCAAAATAGATGAGGCCAAGTTCTGGATCAAAGCGCTTACAAGCAAACCGCCAAGGGTTGAGCGTATGTTCCTCTTTGTTTCGCTTTTCACCAAATGCTGTGAACTCGTAACGATCTGCCAGTGTCTTTGAGCCAAGGTCGATGAGACGGCAGAGGTTTCCTTGCACATCGATCACAGGAGCAAAAACTTGGCCCTCTAATTCTATGCCAACAGTTGTAGGAGTGTTTTTGCCAAGTCCTAGTACCCTTAAGTTTTTAGGCTGATCAGAGGAGGCAAAGGCTCCGATTTCGTTTTGTCCGTGATATAGGTAGTCTTCATGAGTTGTCTCTTTCCATCCATAGGCGGTTCTAGTGGAGACAACTTTGCTTAAACGCCTGCCCAGAGGATCGTAGACAAAATTGACCTTTTTCTCTTCCGAAGAGGCTTCAGTTAGCCGGTTAAGTGGGTCATAGGTGAAGTACAACGTTTCGGAAGGGGTCTTTTTAAGGAGCTGATTCCCGTTCAGATCATAGGAGCAAGTGACGTTTTCTACGGATAGAAGCTCATTCAGGTCGTTGATCGTAGATGTTTTTCCATTTCTCTGCGTTCTATTGTAGAGAGAGTCATGAGCGTAACTGCAAGATTGAGGAAAGCCATTTTCTGAAGAGAGTTGAGAGAGATGATCGTAGGAGTAATGATGCGCTGTCCCATCGACAGTGGTGCTGATTAAATTGCCGATCGAATCATAATCGCATTGCTGAGAGAAATAAGGGCTAGAAATGTCAACTTCTAGGCCTTTAGGGTCAGTTGCGTGGACAACTTGGCCTAAATTTCCAATGAGATTTTCCACAATGAGATTTCCATCGAGGTCATAATCTTGATAGGTATGGGAATAGAGTGTGGCGCCACTCCTTGAGGTTCTGGTCACTTCTCGCAAGAACAGAGGATCATAAGTATAAAAAACCTCCCCTTCTCGATCCATTTTTAGGGAAAGTAGTCGATTGAACTGGTCGTACTCCTTTTTGACTCTAAAGCCGCTCGAGAATAGTTCTTGGAGGACGTTTCCAAAGGGGTCGATCTCTCTTTGAATCGCAATGGTGGAGTTTGCATCAAGTGCGTATTTCAGATGGCCAAGCTTATTGTGGGCAAATATGTGGTGGATTTTTCCATCCGAAGAATCTAAGCGGTTCATAAAACCGAGCGGATGGTATGTGTAGGTCAGTGTGACACCATCTGGAAGGGTTTTTGTCGCAATCTTCCCAGAGGGGGAATAGGTGTAGGTTGTTGTCCTTGCCTCTTTGGTTCCAAAGGCTCTTGTGATGCTGGCTACTCGATGATCGGGGGTATGAGTATATCTAATGGTTTGGGTGCCTTTAAATAGCTCGTTTTCATAGAGGTGATCTCTCTGATAGACCAAATTCCCATGAGGATCATGGGTGAGCTCTTGGCATGAAACAACAAGTTTTTGAGGGTTTAAGAGCTCTTTTCTGATTGTACGAGTAAGCGCATCCTGCGTTTCTATACGTGTGATCTGGCGTGGGTCTGTCACCGCTCTTTGTAGGACCTTTTGCCCTAAGTGGTTGAGGAACCCTTCATTGTACTCTGTTCTTGTGACAGAGCCTTTAGCATCTCGGTATTCGATCTGCCTATGACAAGAATCATAAGCAAAGGCGCTAGTGGCTTCTTTCCCATTGATGTAGCGGGTCACCGTTTCTCGATTCCCGTCCTTGTCGTAGGAATAATTGATTTGATAGAGCAGACGATTAGAGGAATCTCTCTTTCGCTCTTCTAAAATCCTGTCCTCTAAATCTCTTTTGTAATGGATGAACAGGGTGTTGCTTCCATTGTGTTTGCAGGTGGTAGTGAGCCGTCCGAGGGAGTCATAACTGAAATCAGTAGCCTGACCACAAAACTCCTCTCGAATTTTCCTTCCCGCTCCGTCGTAAGAGAGCTTTTTGACATTCCCCTCTTTATCGGTTTCTGTAAGAGGGTTAAAGCCATTGTAGGTAAAGGTCTCAGTGGCCAGCTGCTCTCCATTTTCTGAGATATAGGTTTTTGAGAGAGCTCTTCCCAGAACATCGTAGGTAAAATGAATTGTGACCCCGTCTGGATCTGTATGGCTTGCAAGAGTGCCTTTGTTCGTATATCGAAAATACTCTTTGCTTCCGTCGGGGTAGTGCATTTCGACAGGGGAGCCGTAAGCGTTATACCGGTAGGTTGTTGTATTTCCGTTAGCGTCTGTTTTCGTCAGCTCTCGCCCAAAAGGGTCATAGGTTGAAAGGGTTGATACAGAAGTCGCTTGTCCATCAATAGAAGCAATCGAAGGAAAATCTGTTTTTATAACCTCGCTGACAAGTGGATCATAGACATAGTGAGTGGTGTTTTGAAAAAAGTCCTTCCTCTGGATCCTGCGATCATGGAAGTCATATTCTGAAGAGGTTTCATGGACAATTCCATCGTCTCCCTTCTCGATCTCAGCTTTAAGTCTGCCTTTTGCATCATGACGGAAGGTTGTATGTATCCTCTGAGAGAAGTTAAAAGTAGCCTCAGGGCGCCCCCTCGGGTCATATCGATAAGTCGCCTCTTGTCCTAAACGATTGGTCTCAGAAAGAACATCTCCACGTTCGTTGTAGGTTTTGCAAATGGTATAGGCATGGTTTCCTTGAGCATCATACACCTCTTCCTGAGCAACATTGCCATGCTGGTCGTAAATTAAATGGCTCTTTTTTAAGGGTTTTTCGGTTCCAGCTTCCCAGTATGTTTCTTCGATCCACTCGGGCATGTGGAGGAAGGGGGCTAATTGACGTAATGTGTAAGTCGTCAGGGTCCTTTGCGTAACGTTCGATAGATCATTTTTGTCTTCACTTGAACCATCATCAGAGATTGTCTGGATAAGGTTATGGCAATCGTCATAGAGGGAAAATTCTCGCAAAATGATCTTATCGCCCTCTTTTGTCAGCTTGGACGTGACAAGGTCGGTATGGGGAAGATAGGACAAGCAAAGGACTTTCCCCTCTTCAGTCTCTTCCCTTAGGAGGAGATTCCTCCCGTCTTCAGAAAAAGTTCTTTTGGTCGTAAAAGTCTCTTGGGTTCCCTTTCCTGTCAGATCACCGGTAAACAGTTCCAGGATTGGGTTGCCAAAGCGGTCGTACTCGAACGATTTTCTGTAGAGGGTATTCTTATGGCCATCTCTCATTTCAAGGGCTTTTAGCCAATGGTTATCGTCCCAAGAGAAGAGCTTTTCTTTTTTCAAGACCTCGTTTTGCCCAAAATATTGAATAGAAGTTATGAGGAGATCTTTAGAGAAGTGATAAGCAATCAAGGTCCCATCGCTGTTTGTAACAGCCGTTCTTCCCTCTTTTTGCCCTGCAACGGGTGGTACATAGAAGAATTTATGAATGGGGAGAAAAGCATCATTTTGGCCTACAGGCAAGAGAAGTCTATGGACTCTATAGTGATTGATTTCCTTGCCGAACCCCGAATGTAAGATGTTGAAAATCTCCTCTTTCCCAGAGTAAGAACTTAAGAGAAAGCGTTCGCAATAGTCTAAGGATTCGTGCCTGTAAGAGGGACTACTGACAGATGTTAGAATAGGGGGACAAACGACCTTGTGCCTCTCTTTTTGTTCCATTCCATCGATTTTCTCTTTAATTTTCCATTCGATCGATCTTTTTTGATAGTTGTAATCGACAGTGAGCCCAGAAGAAGAGGTGAACTGGCAACGACCGTCCCAGGGTGTGCCTGCAATGCGAAGCGAGGAGTAGACATATCGTTCCTTCGGATCCAGACTTTCAATGGAGTGAAGTTGTCCTCCCTCGTTATAGTGGTACTTAAGAACTTTTCCATTTGGGAGAATTTCCTTTGCAAGGAGATATAAGCAGGAATTTGCGATCCATCCTTTTTTCAGATAGATCCGAATCGTTCCATCTGTTGCATGAACGCTGACTCTATTGCCATTTTCTTCGTAAGATATTCGAGTGTTTCGGGGGTCATATTTACCACTTGGGACCTCTCCTGCTGCATTGCTAATCGCATGCGGAGGAGAAACTAAAGAGGTCTCTGAAAATCCAGGGCCTGATAATCGATAGTCAAGGGTCATGCCAGTGGGTTCTGAAAGGCGCATTTGCATCGAGCGAGGGTTGAGCTCGAGTTTCAAATGAGGATAGAACTGCCAGCCCTTGTAGTTGTTACGAAGGTGATGGTATAAATGCCTTTTGTTGTGCTCTTCTGGATCATGTTTGTGCTGGGGAAAAGAGGAAGGTACATAGGGAGGAACATAGGTGCGGTGAAGAACGATACTTTGGGCGCCCTTGATGATGAGGTCAGTTTGCTTTAAAACGGGCTGTCCGCTGAGTGGACTGATCAATCCACCGATCAAGTAACTGGGCTCGCTCGTTAGGGCAGAGACCTGTTCTGGCGTGGAGAGAAAGAGCTCTTCTCTTGGCGGCTCTTCATCTGAAAAAACAGGAGTGGCTAAAAGGCAGCAAGCCAAAGCAATCAAATAACGCACGACTAAAAAGCCTCCACATCATCCAAAAGAGGTTCAGATGATCTTGAAAACGATAGATGGTACTGCAAACGGGCTTTCTGAATGAAGGGAAATTTACAGCTTAGAGGTCTTCTTGGAGCCACTGCAGCTCGCGCAGCATCGTTTCTGTTGGCTCGGGAAATTGCAAGAAGCTCATTAGAATCTTGCGCAGATCAGAGGAGAGAGCCTCACTTGGATCAAAGGCTTTAGCGGCCTCAAGGAGCGTAATATCAGCTTTTGCCCCTGGAACAGAGAGGGGGCCGGTTAAAATATTCTGCACGATTTTGCCGGCGTCTTGGAGGTTTTCTCTTAACATATCAGCCACCTAAAGCTGCTGCTTTTTTCGAAAGAGGATCGAGTTTTTCGATGCTCTTGGCAATGTGCTCGAGATAGGTAGGGTTGTCGATGAGCGAGGGGGTGTTCACGAGCTTCTGGACACTGGTCTTAAAGTTTTCTATCTCTTGATTGAGCTCGCGTGCGAGCACTCTCACTACTTCCTCTCCCATCGCAGAGGTGGGAGCTGTTTTTCTTCCAATCGGCTCAACCATAAAAAACTCCGTTTGTAGCCTTGGGTCTTTGCCCAAAGTCACGGTTTATGTGACTGCACTGTACAACTGAAGAAATTTAGGTGTCAACACTCTTGGTCCACCCCTATTTTTTTGTCTCTAGATACTCAGACAGCGACCCATCGAAGAAATGGATCCGGTCTTGTTCGAGCGCGATGATTTTGGTAGCGGCAGTGCTAATCAGGTCGCGGTCGTGGCTGGAGAAGAGGGCGGTGGCTTGAAACTCTTTAAGTGCCCAGCTGAGGGCAGAGACAGCCTCTAGATCGAGGTGGTTGTTTGGTTCATCGAGAATCAAGACATTGTAGTTGCAGAGCATGAGCCCGCCGATGATGAGGCGGGCAGTCTCTCCCCCTGAGAGGTGAGAAATTTGCTTAAAGGCATCGTCGCCGCTAAAGAGCATTTTTCCAAGAATGCTGCGCACATCTTGATCGTAGATGCCAGGTCTGCGCTCTTTGAGCCAGTCGAAGATCGTTGTTTTGCTCGATTTGTCGATGAAATCGCTATGGACCTGCGGAAAGTAGCCGATTTGCAGGCCGTGGCCCGGCTCAATTTGTCCTGAATCTTGCTTGAGCACTCCAGCGAGCATTTTGAGAAGAGTCGTTTTTCCACGGCCGTTGTTTCCAATCACGGCAATTTTATCTCCGCGTAGAATGTCGCAGGAAAAGTGGTCGATCACTTTCTTGCCACCATAGAATTTGGAGAGGTCGGTGATTTTGAAGATGACCTGGCCGGTCGGTTTTTCTGGGGGGTAAAAGCGAATGTAGGGGCGTGCGATGTTGGATTTTTTAAGCTCGGTGGGCTGGAGCCTTTCAATTTCTCGCAGCCGCGATTGCACCTGAGAGGCGCGCGTTCCTGCGCCAAAGCGGGCGACAAACTCTTTGAGCTGGGAGATCTTCTTTTCCTTGGTTTTGTTTTCGCTTTCCGCTCTCTCACGCACCGATGTTTTGGCAAAGAGCATTGTGTCGTAATTGCCCGGGTAGATGATGAGCGTCTCGTAGTCGATGTCGGCAATGTGGGTGGTGACGCTATTGAGGAAATGGCGGTCATGGCTCACGACAATCAGCGTTCCTTTGTAGCCGCGCAAAAATTGCTCCAGCCATCCGATCGATTCGAGGTCGAGGTGGTTGGTGGGCTCATCGAGAATGAGCGCTGCAGGCTCTCCAAAGAGGGCTTGGCAAAGCATGACGCGAAACTGCATGTCGGTTGGGATTTTCCCCATTTCCTTCTCATGGAGCTCAATTGGAATCCCCATCCCTGTCAGCAGCATTTGGGCATCTGAATCTGCTGCATAGCCATTTTCTTCGCCGATGATCTCTTCGAGCTCGCCAAGGCGCAGCCCCACCTGCTCGGTCATCTCCTCGCCGTAGAGTCTGTCGCGCTCGGCAAGGGTTTCCCAAAGCTTCTGGTTGCCCATGATGACGGTATCGATGCAGCGGAAATTCTGGAAATCGGAGAGGTTTTGTTTGAGATAGCCCACTTTTTTGGGGAGCAAGACAGTGCCGGAGGTGGGAGGCTCAAGTCCCATGACGATGCGCAGCAGCGTCGACTTGCCCGCTCCATTGGGACCTGTGAGGCCGTAGCGGCAGCCTTCGTTAAAGGTGATGGTCACATCTTCAAAGAGAAGGCGTACTCCCACTTTTTTTGTGATTTTGTTTAGTGTAATCATATGAGCTCCTCAGGGTACCATAAAGGGCGGGATGGGGGATATGAAAAAAGAAATTTGCGATTTTTTGCAGTTCATGAGCACAATCAAGGGGGCCTCGCCCCATACGATCCGAGGCTATAGGCTTGATCTAGAGGCCTTTGAAAAATCGATGGGCTCTCCGGAGCTCTCTTCTATTGACAAGCGCTCGATCCGCGCTCACCTAGCCAAGATGCATGACAAGCAGCTGGCTCGATCGACCCTGCTGCGCCATTTGGCCAGCTTGCGCTCTTTTTTTGCCTACCTGAAAAAGGAGGGAAAAATCGCCGAAAATCCCATGGAGGAGATTGAAAGGCCCAAGCTTGAGAAGAATTTGCCAAAAGCCCTTTCTTACGAGGAGGTGCAGCGGCTTTTTGAACAGCCGGATTGCTCTACGGTACTGGGGCTGCGTGATCGCTGCATCATGGAGCTGCTCTATAGCTCAGCGCTGCGCATCAGCGAACTTGTGGGCTTAAACCGGGGCGATATTGATTTTGCAAATGGCTGTTTGCGCGTGCGGGGCAAAGGCAAAAAAGAGCGGATTGTTCCCTTTACTCAGACGGCTAGGCAATGGCTAGAGCGCTATACACAAGACGCAGAAAGGTTAGAGCGGCAAGAAGATGAGCTGGCCGTTTTTCTCAATCGCTTTGGCAGGAGGATCAGCATGCGCTCGATCGACCGCCATTTTGTCTCCTACCTTGTCGCAAGCGGTCTTTCTGCCGAGATTACCCCTCATACGATTCGCCATACCATTGCGACTCACTGGCTCGAGAAGGGGATGGATCTAAAGACGATTCGGCTTCTACTGGGGCATAAGGCACTGACGACGACGACAATCTATACGCAGGTCTCCATGAGTTTGCGCCGGGCTGTGTACAACCGCGCTCATCCCCTTGCAAGGGAAAAAGTAGCAAAACCTCTCAAAAGTTGACAGTAAAGTAGCTTTTGCGCTACTATTGCGTTATATAGTATGGATTCGATCACGATCGAGCTCTATTCCTTGCCATCTGGGAAGGAGCCCTACACAGAGTGGAAATCGCGCTTAAATAAGGATGTTCTGGTAATAGTTAGTTCGAGATTGGCGCGCTTGCGAGGTGGTAATTTTGGTGATTGCAAATCAGTTGGAAATGGAGTTTGTGAGCTAAAAATTCCCTGCGGGCCTGGATACCGCATTTACTATGGGAAAAAGGGCAAGTCCATAGTCATTTTACTATGTGCAGGGGACAAGTCGACCCAAAAAAAGGATATTAAAAAAGCTCAAGAATATTGGGAAGATTGCTCTGCAAAAAAACAAAGAGGCAAAAATGAGAAAATTCAGAAACTACAAAGAAGATCTTTTCAAAGATCTTAAAGACCCAGAATATGCGGCAGCCTACCTCAATGCTGCATTGGAAGATGAAGATCCCAAGGTATTTCTCATTGCTTTAAAAGACATTGCCGATGCAAATGGCGGCGTTGCTACACTAGCTAAGAAGTCGGGTCTTAATCGAGAAAATCTCTACCGTACGCTGTCGCAACGAGGGAATCCTCGATTACAGTCCCTTATGGCAATTTTGCAAGCTTGTAAGCTGGATATTTCTATTCGGCCTACTGCAGCATAGAAATTTAGTCAGCTGTTTACAAAAAAGAGGGAAAGCAATAAGCCGGATTCTGTCGTGGGCAACCATTCGTCTAGGGAGCGTGTCACCACGCTCCTCAAGCGATCTTAAGCGACATGTGCGGAAGAACACTTTAAGCTGTCGCTTTTCTTGCTTCAGATGGGGTTTACAGGACAAGAAGCATCTCTGCCTTGTCGCTAGCTCCTAAAGCTAACTTTTTCAGCCTGTCTCCTCAAAAAATGAGGAGCGGGGTGTTTTCTGTTGCACTTTCCGTAGCCTTGCGGCCCCCAGTCTTTCACTGGCATCTCTTCCTACGAAGTCCAGACTTTCCTCTTCTTGTTTTTTCAAGAAGCGGTTGCCTCGCTTTCCCAAAAATACTTCTATGTTGTACTGGCCACGCGTCTGCGGCGCCGTTTTGTCACAACTGTTGTGCCCTCGAGGGCCTCGCTTTCTCGCCAGTAGTGGACGCGCGAGCAGTGCTCGCAGAAGCAGAGATTTTCCCCTTTGCGCACGACGTTTTCATGCTGAGCGGTGAGGGCGATGTGACAGCCTGTACAGGTGCGGTTTTCGATCGGGACAATGACGCGATCTTTTTTATTGCGGAGTAGCCTTTCGTAAATGCGCAAGGTGTCTGGCTCGGCGTCAGTGGCTAGGGCGGCGCGGCTCTCCTTGAGGTGAGACCCCTCTTCGTTGATGAGTGTGATGCTGGCCTGAATCTCCTTTTCAAGAGCTAAGCTGCTCTCTTCCGATGAGTTCATGCTATCACGGATTTTTTCGAGAAGCTCCTCTTCTGCTGTGCGACGGTCTACTAGGTCGGCGACCTTTTGCTCGAGAGAGATTCTCTCCCTCTCTGTTGTTGTCATCTCTTGAGTGAGTGCATTGAACTCTTCCACCTTTTTGATGGCCATTTGCTGAGATTCGAGCTTCTTGAGCTTCTCGGCAACTTCTGAAAGCTTGGCTTCAAGTGCGCGGATGCTTTTATTGATCTCTGCAATGTCTGCCTCTTTGTCTTTGAACTGCTGGTGCAGTTCTTTGCGCAGCGCCTCAATCTGGTCGAGCTCTTTCAGCCGCTCTTTCTTGATGCGCATCAGACGGATCATCTTAATGTCGAGTTCTTGAATCTCTAATATTTGCTTTAAAGCATCTTGCATGGATCCTTCCCAAGGATGGTTAAGCAAGTAAGGGTAGCGTGTCTCCTCAAAAATCTCAAGCTTCTCTTTGTGCTCAAAAAAACTTTTAAAAAACCGATAAAAATTGCAGAGAAAAAATCGGCTCTTATACACTGAGTGCTAGGGTTTGGAGAGAATGCATTTTTTAAAAAATTATATACAGATCACTCCAGAGGAGAAACGGTCCAGCGCGGCAATTGCCTATTGCGCTTCTCTTGATCACCTGATGGAGCAGGCCCCTGAGGTGGCCAAAAGCATTGTCCAGGAGCTTGCTGATCAGAGGAGCTGTCTAAAGCTCATTGCTTCCGAGAATTTTTGCTCACTGGCCGTTCAGCTGGCGATGGGCAATTTGCTCACGGACAAGTATGCGGAAGGGTTTCCTCATCATCGCTTCTATGCAGGGTGTGAAAATGTCGACGCGATTGAAGCGCTCGGGGTGGAGAAGCTAAAGACCATTTTTGGAGCCGATCACGCCTACATCCAGCCGCACTCAGGGGCTGATGCCAATCTCGTCGCTCTTTTTGCCTTTCTTGTGCAAAAAGTGCAGTCTCCTGAGCTCGAGCGTCTTGCTAAGAAAAATCTCGATGAGCTCTCAGAGACAGAACATGAGAAGCTCCGCCAGTTGATGATGAATCAGAAGATGATGGGGCTTGCCGTTCATTCGGGAGGGCATCTGACGCACGGCTATCGCCACAATCTCTCGAGTAAGATTGTCCGCGCGATTCCTTACGTTGTCGATCAGAAGACGGGGCTTTTAGATTATGCGACGCTCTCTGCGCAGGTCAAAAAGGAGAAACCGGCGATTCTTCTTGTCGGCTATTCCGCTTACCCGCGCCTCATTGATTTTGCCAAGATGCGCGAGATTGCAGATAGCGTGGGGGCAACGCTTTGGGTCGATATGGCCCATTTTGCAGGTCTTGTGGCAGGCAAGGTGATGCGAGGAAATTTTGATCCTGTCCCCTTTGCGCAGCTTGTAACCTCGACAACCCATAAGACGTTGCGCGGGCCAAGAGGTGGTTTTGTCCTGTGCCATAAAGAATTTAAAGACGCCGTAAATAAGGGTTGTCCGCTCGTTCTTGGGGGACCTTTGCCTCATGTAATGGCGGCAAAAGTAGTGAGCTTTATCGAGGTGCAGACCCCCGCTTTCCAAAAGTATGCCCACCAGATTGTCGCTAATGCCGAGGCTTTAGCTTTGACTCTCATGGAAAAGGGGTGCGCGCTTTGGTCGCAAGGGACCGATAATCATCTGCTTGTTATCGATGTGGTTCGCTCCTTTGGTTTAAACGGGCGGCAGGCAGAGATTGCCCTTCGAGAGGCGGGAATCACCTCGAGTCGCAATTGCATTCCCTTTGATCCCAATGGTCCTTGGTACACTTCGGGGGTCCGTCTTGGCACGCCTGCCGTCACTAGCCTTGGAATGGGGAGAGAAGAGATGCAAGAGATAGGCCTGATGGTTTATGATTTACTCAAAGCGACCCGTCCTGTAAAGGAAGAGGGAAAGGTGCAATCTGCAAAGGTGATGATCGATCCCGCCACGCTGGGGAGGGTGCAAATGGAGCTAAAGACCCTTTTGCGCAAATTCCCACTCTACCCAGAATTAGTACTAAAAGGAAAAGACCATGGCTAAAGAAGAAGAAGAGAATATGTACAAAAGGCCGCTCGCGATGGAAGATCGCATCGAAGAGTCGCTTTTAAAGGCGCGGCGGATCTTTTTTTCCGATGCACTCGATGATCGAGTGGCAAATGATTTGATTCGCAAGTTCTGGTATCTAGAGCTGGTAGATCCCGGTAAGCCGATTCTCTTTGTGATCAACTCTCCTGGGGGAGCGGTCGATTCGGGATTTGCGATCTGGGATCAGGTGAAGATGCTCAAGTCCCCTGTGACGACGCTCGTTACAGGTCTTGCCGCTTCGATGGGTTCGATCTTAAGTCTTTGTGCGGCCAAGGGAAGGCGCTTTGCCACACAGCACTCCCGGATCATGATCCACCAGCCGCGCATTGGGGGCGTTTTGCGTGGCCAGGCCACCGATCTCGAGATTCAAGCTAGAGAAGTGATCAAGACGCGAAATATGCTGATCGATATTTATGAAGCAGCTACAGGAAAAGATAGACGTTTGATTGAAAAGGCAATTGACCGCGATACCTGGATGTCGGCAGCAGAAGCGCTCGAGTTTGGCCTTCTGGATAAGATCGTCGAATCCTATGCTCAGCTTCAGTAAATACGAGGGCGCAGGAAACGATTTCATCCTCATCGAGGATTTCAGTGGCTCGTTTCCTTTTGAAAGGGTCCAAAGCCTGTGTGACCGCAAAAGGGGAATTGGGGCCGATGGCCTGATTCTGCTGCAGAGGTCAAAAAAGGCTGACTTTCGCATGCGTATCTTCAATGCCGATGGATCGGAAGCGGCCATGTGCGGCAATGGGCTGCGCTGTTTCGGGCAATTTCTTCTCGATCTTGGCTTTAAGGACTCCTCTTACCGCATTGAGACAAACTCTGGGGTTTTAACTGCTTGGAGTGAGAAGGGAAAGATGTTCACACAGCTTGGGTGTCCTAGAGAGATTTTTTGGAACAGAGGCTTTGCTTGGAAAGGAGACGCCTTGCGCGGCTATGCGGTTGATACGGGAGTTCCCCACCTTATCTTTTTTCAAGAGGTGCAAGAGTTTCCTCTTTTCGCTAGGCAGCTGCGTGCCCAGGAAAATATGAATGTGAGTATCGCAAGCGTTCTAGATACTTGCGCGCTGCTTTTGTGCACCTATGAGCGGGGGGTCGAGGCAGTGACGCTTGCCTGTGGGACAGCAGCGGTTGCCTCTGCCTTCATTGCTACAAAGCTCTTTGGGTGGGAGGGACGCAAAATCTCTGTGACCACTGCATCAGGGGATCTGTTGGAGGTTGAAGGGACGGTTGTGACGGGCCCTGTGGTGAAGGTCTTCCATGGCGCTCTCTCCCTTTTCCTCTAAGCAGCTCTCCTTAGCCACTCGGCTAAAGGTTGCGGATCTCCATTTTTCTCAAGGAACCTATCAAGCAAAGGTGCAGACAGCTTGGCCTTTTTTGCAACTGGGTGACTCTGGAGAGATTCTCGACGGGTTTTGCTCGTGCAAGGAATCGGAGGAGGTGGCGCCCAAAGGTCGCTGCCCTCATCTAGCGGCTCTCTACTCGAAGATCATGGGCGGCCACAGGGCGCCCCTGCATGTACGTTTTGCAGAGAGTTTTTGGAATGAGCTAGCGCAAATTGGCTGTGAGAGGATTGGCTCTAACAGTCCACAGATCCAGGGAAATGGCGATTTTGTCATAGAAGATGTAACGGGAAAAAGACTCTTTGCCCTCCACCCTTTAAGTGAAAAGAGTAGGGCCCATTATCAGGCTCTTTTTTTCCAGCGTCCCATAGAGACAGAGGAGACCTCTCTCAAATTTTCTAGACTGCCTCCCGAGGAGATCCTCCTTTGGAAAGAGGGAAGAACAAGCGCTCAGCTGCTCTATGAGCTCTCCTTCTGGTCGGACCTTGCTAAGCACTGGTTTTCCTTTCAAGAGGAGGGGAAAAATTATGAACTTGTTTTTGAAGAAGAGCAGGGACTGCCCCATCTTCTCCATCTCCATCTTCCTGATGCGAAAATAGATTTTTATCTTGCGAAAGTCGATTTTCCTCGAATCATTCCAGCGCTTGCCTTTGTAAAATCCCCCCTTGTTGTCTATTTAGCAGGGGAAAAGCGGATCGAATCGATCCGGTATCTAAAAGAAGAGGGGGCTTTTCAGACAGTTTTTGCTAAGAAAAAGCCTCTTCCATCTATGGCGGAAGAGGGAGTAGCTATCGATGACAAGTGGCTCTACCTGCCCGGTCGCGGGTTTACTCTTCAAGCTCCCGATCCCTTTTTTGAGATGGGAAAAATCTCGAAAGAGAGAGTCGATGCCTTCTTAACCTCTCACGAGAAGCTTGTGGCAAAAACCCTTGTGGGAGAATCGATCCATCTCGGCAGCATCGTTCCGAGCTATGAGCTTAAGATCACAAAAGAGAGAGAGCTTGTGATTGCGACATACGCCTTTGAAAAAGGAGATCTACAGCAAAAAGGAGCAGAACTATTTGGAAAATGGATCTACCTACCGAAGAAGGGTTTTTTTCGCTTGGAAGGCGCGCTTTTTAAAGAAAAAGAGGTGCGCATTGCCAAGGAGCAGGTGAGTCGCTTTGTCTCCTCTCATCGCATCTGGCTTGGTGGTTTTGAGGGATTTGCCACCCATGTCTCGACAGTAGAATCGAGAATGGGCTACCGCCTGATCTCAGACAAGCTAGAATTTTTTTTAAGGGCTGAATACGGAGAGGAGGTAGAGACAGGAGAGCTCTACGACTTCAAAGAGTGGGTCTATTTGGTGGGGAAGGGGTTTTATGCGCGCTCTGCAGAATCTGGTCGTGACTCTGTCCTGCGATCAGGGCTCTCTCTGTCCTCCCAAGAGATCCCCCGGTTTATCGACAGCAACCAAGAGGAGCTCGAGTCTATTTCTGGTTTTTTTGCTCCCATGTCTCCTTTGGAGAAGGCAGGTCTTGAGGTGACTCTTTCAGAAGAGGGGAAGATCCGGATCTCTCCCTATTTCTTCTTTACTCCTGGGAAAAAGGTGCGCCTATTTGGTCACTATACCTATGTCGAGGGCGAGGGCTTTTTTCGCATCCCGGCAGACAAACAGCTGCCTGCTCAGTATCTAGTTGCCAAAGAGATTAGCAAGAAAGATGAGCCCTATTTTGTCGGCTATGAACTCGACCTTCTCTACCCCTACATCACAACCATCGATCCAAGGCTTAAAAAACCAAAAGAATGGCTGCTCTCTCTCGACCTTTTAAAACGCGATTCTACCTCAAGCAGCGGAGTGTTTATCGCCACCTTAAGCTATGAGACAAATCTCGGAAGAGTCACTCCTTTTGTCCTCTGGCAGGCCCTCCAAGAGGGCCGCTCCTACCTTTTTTCGGATGCGGGATTGCTCTTTTTGCAATCGGTGCGTTTTGAGTGGCTAAAGGGGCGCAAGAAAAAGCGGTGGCTTGGCAAGGGAAAGAGTCTTCGCTTTTCCACTCTCGAATTTTTACAGCTACTTGCTTTTGAGGAGCTTAAAGCCCCCTCTCACCCACAGAGCCGTAAGCTTTTCGAGCAGTTCTGCTCCTTTGAGCCACCCGAACCAATCGATTTAACAGGGTTTAAAAGCGAGCTGAGGCCTTACCAGCAAATGGGAGTGAACTGGCTCTGGTACCTGGCTTCTTATGGCCTTTCTGGGCTGCTTTGCGACGAGATGGGCCTCGGTAAGACGCACCAGGCGATGGCACTGATTGCAGGCCTTAAGCAAAAAGAGGCTCTTGTGAGGATTCTAGTGATCTGCCCAACCTCTGTGATCTACCACTGGCAGCAGCTCTTAGAGCGCTTTTTCCCCTCGCTACAGGCCCATCTTTATTATGGTCCTGCCCGTTTCTTGAAAAAAGAGGCGGAACTTCTCCTGACCTCTTATGGGATTTTGCGCAGCGATCGAGAGCTCTTTGATTCTTGTTCTTTCAATCTCATTGTGTTTGATGAGATCCAGGTGGCAAAAAATGAGAAATCGAAGGTCCATCAGGCGCTCCACACTCTTACAGCAAAGATGCGGCTTGGGCTGACAGGTACCCCGATTGAAAATCGCCTGCTCGAGCTAAAAGCGCTTTTTGATCTTGTGCTGCCCGGGTATCTGCCCTCGCAGTCCCATTTTCGCAATCTCTTTGTAAACCCGATTGAAAAGCAGGGAGATGAGGTAAAAAAAACGCGGCTACGCCGCCTCATTCGACCCTTTGTCCTCCGTCGCAAAAAAAGCGAAGTGTTGACAGAGCTTCCCGAAAAAATCGAGGAGGTTGCCTACTGCGATCTCTCGGGTGAGCAATATGCGCTTTATCAGGAGATCTTTCGCTCCCATGAGCAGCAGATTCTAGAAAAGCTGAAAAATCCAGAGGAGGCACTTCCAACTGCTCACATTTTTAGCCTGCTCTCGAAGCTCAAGCAGGTCTGTGACCATCCCTGTCTCATCACCAAAGAGATCTCGCGCTATAAAAACAGCAGCAGTGGGAAGTGGGATCTTTTTACAGAGCTGCTTTTTGAAATTCGCGATAGCGGACAAAAGGTGGTGATCTTTTCGCAATACTTAAACATGCTCGATATTTTAGGCCTCTATCTCAAAGAGCAGAACATTGCCTTTGCCGAAATTCGGGGCAGTACAACCGATCGCAAAGAGCAGGTGGCCCGTTTTCAGGAAGATCCGCACTGTGAGGTCTTTTTAGGCTCTTTGCAAGCAGCGGGCCTCGGGATTGACCTTACGGCGGCCTCTGTTGTGATCCACTATGACAGATGGTGGAATCCGGCCAAAGAAAACCAGGCCTCTGATCGCGTCCATCGAATCGGTCAAAGGCGCGGGGTCCAAATCTTTAAACTTGTCACGCGGCGCACTGTCGAGGAGCATATCCATACACTCATCGAAAGCAAACTGGCTCTAGCCTCTACCACCATTGATTTTGACAAGGCCGATGAGATGAAAAAACTGAGCCGCCAGGAGCTTCTCTTGCTCATGCAACAGCTGAGGGAAGATCTTTAGCGGGCGGGGGGGGGTGAGAGGGAGTTTGGTCTTTGGTTTTTCCTGAACTTTTAAAATCACAAGACCGGGTTAGCGCAAAGACGCGGGGGCGCTAAGCCGCAGAAAAAATTTAAAATGTATTAAAAAAAATGGCTTGTGGTTGATGAAAAATCTCCGCGTCGTTGCGGCATGGCGCCTTTGCGTTTCACCATAAGTTTCTAATGTTCAGTCTATTACTCGTTTTCTTACCAGAAAATTAATTATTTAGTTTACATTAAATTTATTTATATCTATAATTAAGACTTGTAGAGAATAAAATCTTTTTAAAAATTATAGGAGTAATTATGGCAAGTATTGCGTACGATGTAACTAATTATACAAATTATTTTTGCACAGAAAATCTTAACCAATCTGATTTAAGTAAAGTGAGAATTGAAAACAAAAAAATCTTCGAAACTTTTCAGGATTATTTAAACAAAGCGAATGATCCCACAGTTTCTTCAGCCAGTGTGGATCGTGCATACGACCTGTTGCCTAATGCTTTAGCTCTGTTCGTTGCTAGGTGTGGCAATGAGCCTCGCCAGTACGACGATCTGCTGAACCAAATCAATGAAGGAGAAGTGGCTTTTTCTCGAGTCTGAACTCGTCCAATATAGAATAAAATATTTTTAAAAATTATAGGAGTAATTATGGCACAAGGTGTAAATTTTTTTTCAGACATTTTTAATTCAAATGATTTTAAACAATCCGATTTAAACGAAATTAGAGATGACAACAAAATAATCTGCGAACTTTTTCAGGAGTATTTAAACAAAGCGAATGATTCCACAGCTTCTGCAGCCAGTGTGGAGCATGCATACGACCAGTTGCCTACTGAGTTGGCCATGTTCGTTACCGTGATTGGTAATGGGCCTGGGCAATACCGCGATCTGCTGAACCAAATCAATGAAGGAACAATTGTTTTTCCTCGAATCTGAACCCATCCGGAAATGGCAAAATTTAAATAGACCTCTTGCATAATTTGCTTTATCTGAAAAAATCGATGATTTTTTCAATCTTTTGATCCTCTGCTGCGAGACATACTTTAAATAAGTAGACGACGCAGCAGAGGATCAAAAGATTGGAAAAAGGGCGATTTTAGCAGGTGAATGAGATTATGCAAGAGGTCTATTAAAGTAAGCTGATCGACTGGACGACCTATCTACGCCTCTGAAGTCTCTTTTGCACGAGG